>NZ_DF968286.1:0-24853 GCF_001270025.1 Streptomyces azureus
GCCGACGAACAGGGCGCAGAGGAGGGCCGCCCTGTGGAGCACGGGAGTGGTCCAGTCGAGGATCCGGCGCGTGGTGAAGCCGGCGGCGCAAGCCATCAGCGGGTACCGCTCGCAGGGTTCGATGTCGTCGAAGCGCCAGGTCCCGCGTACGAGGCCGTTCGGGTCGAGGGTCCCGATCGGCTGATCCGTACGGGAAGTGACATCGACGAGGACGAGCCGGCCGCCCGGGCGGAGCAGCCGGAAGCTTTCGCTCAGGAACGACCTGCGGCCCTCATGGCCGAAGTGGAAGGCGGCCTCCAGGCAGTGCACGCGATCGAACGAACCGTCCGTCAGCGGTATCTCCGCTGCCCGCTGCGGCAGAGCCGTGGCGTCGGCGACAGCGAAACGCACGCCGGAAAGGCCGCCGAAGCGGCGACGTGCCTGGTCGATCTGCGCGGGCTGGATGTCCACCCCCAGCGCCCGGCACCCCGCGGCGCCCAGCCGCGCCGTGGTGTCGCCGCGACCGCATCCGGCGTCCAGGACGAGCTGTCCGGGCCGGGCGTCCAGCAGCGCGAGCGACCGGCGGACCAGACGGCGCTGAAAGGGCACCGGCCCGGTCAGGGCCGCGAACGGCAGGGTGGGCGGCGTGAAGTAGCCGATGTTGGCCAGGCTGTCCCAGCCGAGGTGCCGCAGCACCCGGAAGAGCACACTGTCGTCGCTGTACGCACTCGCGAGGTCCCCGCTGTCGTCCATCCCGCATCCTCCGCTTCCCGTGGGGCACCCACACCGGGCGCACTGCCCGTGTCACCGCCCGGACCTGCGCTTACACTGAGCTCATAAAGGACGTTCGTGACGTACCGGAACTGTCGTGCGCTATCAGCGGCTGCTCGTACCGGCCTTCGCCTTGGTCCTCGTGACGGTGCCCGCGATCTCCGCCCGGGCACAGGGTGAGGAAGTTCCGCGCGGCCCCACCTTCGCCGCCCGCGCTCTTCAGGCGCTGATCGACGGTATCCAGTTCGGGGTGATCATCGCGATCAGTCCGGACTCGATCATGCCCTGAAGGATCTGCGCGCCCTCCTCGAAGGCGATCACCACGGCGGATCGGCGTGATCGGCCCCAACGGCGCCGGCAAGTCGACACTGGTCATAGCGCAGGGCGTCGGTGACGATGGCGGAGAAGTCCATGGCGCACCCCTCACCCGACGCGTTCGGCCCGGCCGATGCACGACGCCCGCTCCGGTCACCCGGTCGATGAACGACAGTGACATGCCGGAAGCCGCGGCGCCGATGATCGCGCACGCCTGCCGCCAGGACCCGGTCCGCCGACTGCGCGGCAACGGCCTCCCGGCCCGCCTCGTCACTGGAGACCACAGTCGGCACGGGCTTGCCGGGGCTGAGCGCGTAGAAGTCGTTCGCGAACCTCTGCAGCCCGAACACCCCACCGGTGACCGGCTCGGCCCAGTTGGAGCGGTAATGGCCCGCGCCCTGATGATGGAGCCGCAGCTGCTGGCTCGGCGTCGCCGCGCTCCTGCAGAAGACGCGGATCGGCACGGCTGTCCGGGCCGTCTCCGCCAACCGTGACCTCGCGGAGGCGTCAGTGTTCGGGGGCGAACACCGCTCCCACCTTCACCGACTACGAGGACGACGCTTTCATCTCCGCCTCCGCTCGTTACAGGCGGCGGTGGTCGACTGGCCGGCCATCCGCCCGTCATCTGTACATGAGGGTAGACTCCATTCGGAGTCCGGAAAAGCATGAAACGTACACTTTTTCGATTGGTTGCACTTCGCGCCTCGGCCCTGCGTTCCCTTCGCGGGTCACGCAGGGCGTCTGGAGTACGGCTGGAAACGCTCCCTAGTGCCCCGGCAGGCGACGTTCGCCCGTCAAGGAGCGGCGTCCGGTGCGTGCTCTGGGGGTGCCCCTTGCTCGAAGAGCTTGGGTGAGTGCCGGCCGGAAGCCCTCGTACTGGATGTACTCGGGCTTTCGGCCGGTGCGGCGAGAGGGCGTGCCGGGCCTCCGACGGGGCGAACGTTGCCTGCCGGGGCGCTAGTCGCGTACGGTGACGCGCTCCGCCTCCTTCGGGGTGGACTTGGCGACCACGACGGACGGCTGTTCCCGCCGGGTCCGCAGGCCCGTGAGGGTGATCAGCAGGCCGGCGAGGGCGATGAGCGTCACGACCACCAGTCCGGGCCGGTAGCTGTCGAGGACGGCCTGCGGGGAGGTGTTGCCCTGCTCGGGGGAGTTCGCGGTCACCACCGCCGTCACCACGGCGAGGAAGATCGCGCCGCCCACCTGGACCGAGGTGTTGAGCAGCCCGGAGACCATGCCCTGCTCGTGCTCGGCGACGCCGTTGGTGGCCTGGACGTTGAGGGACGGGAAGGTCAGCGCGAAGCCCGAGCCGACCAGCAGCATCGTCGGCAGGATCACCGCCGCGTAGACCGGGTCGAGGTCGATGCGCAGGAACAGCACGTAGCCGGTCACCATCAGGGCGAAGCCCAGCACCATCAGCCGGGCCGTGCCGAAGCGGTCGATGACGGCTCCCACCTTCGTCGCGGACAGCGCCACCAGCGCGCCCGCCGGCAGGAAGGCCAGGGCCGTGTGCAGCGCCGACCAGCCGAGCAGCTGCTGCATGTAGAGGGTCACCAGGAACTGGAAGCCGATGTAGCTGCCGACGAACGTCAACGCGCCCAGCTGGGCCCGCACTTGCGGCCCCGAGCGCAGCACGCCGAGCCGGATCAGCGGGCTGGGGCTGCGCCGCTCCACGGCGACGAAGGCCGCCAGCAGGACGGCGACGGCGGCGAAGGACAGGATGGTCCGGGCCGATCCCCAGCCCACCTCGGGTGCCTCGACGACGGTGAAGACGAGCAGCAGCATCGAGGTGGTGCCGAGGACGGCACCGGGGATGTCGTAGCCGCCCTGGCCGCGCTCGCGCTCACTGCGCGGCAGCAGCTTCAGGCCCACGAGCAGGGCGATCAGCGCGATGGGAGCGGGCAGGAGCATCGTGAGCCGCCAACTGGCCTCCGTGAGCAGGCCGGAGAAGACCAGGCCCATCGAGTAGCCGGTGGCGCCGCAGGTGGTGTAGATGGCCAGGGCGCGGTTGCGCAACGGGCCCTCGGGGAACGTCGTGGTGATGATCGACAGGCCGGCGGGGGCCGTGAAGGCCGCGCTCAGGCCCTTGATGAAGCGGCTGGCGATGAGCAGCGGCCCCGAGTCGACGAGACCGCCGAGCAGCGAGGCCAGCGCGAAGACGCCCAGGGCCACCAGGAAGACCTGGCGCCGGCCCAGCAGGTCGGCGGCGCGTCCGCCGAGGAGTAGCAGACCGCCGTAGCCCAGGATGTAGCCGCTGACGATCCATTGCAGCGCCGAGGTCGACAGGCCGAGGTCGGCACCGATGGAGGGCAGCGCGACGCCGACCATGGACACGTCCAGGGCGTCCAGGAACATCGCGGCGCAGAGCACCAGGAGGGTGCCCCAGAGCCGGGGAGTCCAACGTCCGTCGGACGTGGGGGAGGTGAGCGGAGAGGTCATGCCCGAGAGATTACATGCGCATGCATGGGATGCAAGTGCATTTAATTCAGGTGCAACATTCTTGGTTCTCTGTTACGGTGCGGCGCATGGCGGCGAAGCAGGCCGAGCAGGCGCTCGTGGAACAGTGGCGGGACATTCTGGCGCTGCGCGCGCGAACACAGTGTGAACTCGACCGGGTTCTGCACGACCACGGCCTGTGCGCCAGCGACTTCGAGGTGCTCGACGTCCTCGCCGGGCGCCGGGCGGCGAAGGGCACTCGCTCCTACCGCGTCCAGGAGATCTCCGAGCGGATCCATCTGAGCCAGAGCGCGCTGTCGCGGCTGATCGCCCGGCTGGAGAAGGAGGGGCTCGTCGAGCGCTGCATGTGTCCGGAGGACCGGCGGGGTGTTCGCGTCGCTCTCACGGCGAAGGGGCGCACGCTGCACGGTGAGGTGCTGCCCGTGCAGCGTGCGGTGCTGGCGCGGATGCTGGCGGACGGCTGAGCCCCCGTCAGATCCCTGATGTCTCCCGCCACAGCTCGGCGAGCGCCTGGTCGCCCGTGACCGACGGCAAGGGAGCCCGGTTCCACAGCGCCAGATACAACTGCCCGGCTGGGCCGGACAGTTCGCACTCGGCCTCCCTGGAGGCGCCTCGGGTGGTCACGGGGGGCTCGGACGACAGCCGTACGGTCCACACGGCGTCGGTGTCGTCCGTGCGCACCCGCAGGACGCGCGGCTCGTCCGTGCGCACCCGGCTCCTGGAGCGGGCGTGGAAGCCGCGCAGCAGTTCGTCGATGCCGTCGGTGGCGAAGTCCGCGGCGACGGCAGCGATTTCTGCCCCGCGTGCGGACTCCGCGTCGAACCGGTGCACGGCCGTCTCGTGCGCCTGCCGCCGGGTCCAGAAGGCGAGCGGGGACGGCGCGGGCAGGAAGGTGAAGCACTCCACGTCGGGCGAGGCACCGGCCAGCGTGTCGACGAGGTGACGGTGGCTGTCGCGGTACCAGGCCACGAGTTCCGCGCCGTCGACGTCCGGGACCTCACTCAGCGGACGGCGCTCGGTGTGCCGCTCGGCGACGTATGACGCGGCCCAGCGGTGCACCGCGCCCGTGTGCCGCAGCAGATCACGCACGTGCCACTCCGGGCACGTCGGCACCTTGGCGTCCGTCCCGGCCTCCTCGGCGGCCGCGGCCAGCAGCCGGCCCTCTGTCTCCAGCGCTTGCAGGAACTCGGCTGTCTCCATGGCGCCGAGTCTGCCGTATGGAGCGCGCTCCAAGCGCCGGAATTTTCCCGGGGGCGCTACGGCAGCGGAGTGCCCCCAGTGGCGTTGACGATCTCGGCGGTGATGTACGACGCGTCCTGGGAGGCGAGGAAGACGTAGGCGGGTGCCATCTCGGCCGGCTGCGCGGGCCGCCCGATGGGCGCCTGCTTGCCGAACTTCTGGGTGTCCGGCATCGTCGCCGGGATGAGCGGCGTCCACACCGGGCCGGGCGCCACGGCGTTGACGCGGACGCCCTTGTCGATCACCATCTGCGCCAGGCCCTGCGTGAAGGTGACGATCGCGCCCTTGGTCGTCGCGTAGTCCAGCAGATGCGGACTGGGCTTGTAGGCCTGCACCGACGTCGAGTTGATGATGCTGCCGCCCTCCGGGATGTGCGGCAGGGCCAGCTTGCACAGCCAGAACATGCCGTAGAGGTTGGTGCGCATCACCCGGTCGAACTGCTCGGTGGAGATCGCCTCGATGCCGTCGGGCTGCGACATCTGGTACGCCGCGTTGTTCACCAGGACGTCGATCCGGCCGAACTCCGCGACGGCACGGTCGATCAGCGCCCGGCAGTTCTCCTCCTCCCGTACGTCGCACGAGACGGGCACGGCACGCCGCCCGGCCTCCTCGACCAGCCGGGCGGTCTCGGCGGCGTCGTCCTTCTCGTCGTCCAGGTGGGTGAAGAGCACGTCGGCTCCCTCCCGGGCGAACGCCAGGGCGACCGCGCGGCCGATCCCGGAGTCGCCGCCGGTGATCACGGCCTTGCGGTCGGTCAGCCGGCCGCTGCCCCGGTAGGACTTCTCACCGTGGTCCGGGGGCGGGTCCATGGGGCCGGTCCAGCCCGGGTGCGGCTGGTCCTGGGAGGGAAACTCCGGGGTGGGGTGCTGTTCGCCGGGGTGCTGCTGATCGGTCACGGGTCTGCCTCCTTGTGCATGGCGTACGGCCCGGTGATCACAACCGCTGATCGCAACGGGCGAGGCCCCGGGTACCCCGATGCCGGAGTACCGATCACCCGGCCCTTGCCGGGTCTGCGCCGGCGCGGTGTGAACCACCTGGGGCCGGCCCGGGCCTCGGCGCTCGAGTCCGGCCTGCTGGATCAGCGCGCCGCCGCGCCGCGCGTCGCGAAACCGATGGCCGCTGCCACTGCGGCAAGGATCGCCACGCTGGTGAGTGCGGTCGGGAGGGAGAACCAGTCCGCCATGAACCCGATGGCGGGCGGCCCCAGCAGCATGCCGCCGTAGCCCAGCGTGGAGGCCGTGGCGACGCCGCTGGGGCCGGCGAGCGTGCCCGCGCGTTCCACGGCCACGGGGAAGAGGTTCGCCAGGCCGATGCCTGTGACCGCGTACCCCAGCAGGGCCGCCCACAGGGCGGGGGCGAGTGAGCCGAGCAGCATCCCGGCCGCCGCCGTGGCGCCGCCCGCCACGACGGTCCGGGTCCGCCCCAGACGTTCCAGGAGCGTCGTGCCGGTCAGGCGGCCCACCGTCATGGCGAGCGCGAAGCAGGAGTAGCCGATGGCCGCGGCACCCGGCGAGGCGCCCAGGTCCTCTTCCAGATGCAGGGCACCCCAGTCGGCCAGCGCCCCCTCGCCGTAGGCGGTGCACCCCGCGATCAGGCCGAAGACGAGCACGAGTCCCCGGGTACGGCCGTCGAGCCGGCGCGGGGCGGCGCCCTCCGCGGGCCGTTCCGGTTCCGGTGGCACCGGAGGCTTCTGGCGCAGGAGCGTGGGGCCCGCCACGGCCGTCACGAGCAGCCCGACGACGGTGAGCAGCAGCAGGTGCCGGGTGGGGGAGAGGGACCCCGCGACCAGGGCGCCCAGCCCCGCGCCGATCATGCCGCCCAGGCTGAACGCGGCGTGGAAGCTCGGCATGATCGGCCGCCGCATCGCGGCCACGAGGTCCACGGCGGCGCTGTTGAAGGCGACGTTGATCCCGCCGTAGGCGGCGCCGAAGACCAGCAGGACCAGGCCGAGCGCGAGGGCCGAGTGGGTCAGCGGGGGCAGGGCGACGCTGAGGGAGAGCAGGACGGCGCAGGCGACGGTGACCTGGTGGTTGCCGTAGCGGCGGCACAGCCGTCCGGTGAGCACCATGGTGACGACGGCTCCGGCGGAGACGCCCAGGAGGGCCAGTCCGAGGGCGCTGGCGGAGGCGCCGGTCTGTTCCTTGATGGCGGGGATGCGCACGACCCAGCCGGCGAAGACGAAGCCGTCGAGGGCGAAGAAGACGGTGATCGCGGTGCGGAGTCGGGAGAGGGAGTTGCCGTTGCCCGGCACGGCACTGTGCGTTCGGGATTTGTTTATTTGCGGCACAAACTCAGGCTAGGTGGGTGCGGGCACCACGACAAGGTGCGCCGCCGGGACGAGAAGGTGCGACGCTGGGACGAGAGCCATCCGCCGAGGGAACTCGGGAGCGTACATGGGACGTGACGTGCCGGCCCTGGTGTTCACACGGGAGGACCGCCGTCGGTACCGGGCCAAGATGCAGACCGACCTCGAAGTGCTGGCCCGGATGCTGAGCGAGTCCAGCTTCGAGAGCGAGCGCCCCCGGGTCGGGCTGGAGATCGAGCTCAACCTGGTGGACGACCGCGGGCTGCCCGCGATGCGCAACACCGACGTGCTCCGGGCGATCGCCGACCCCGCCTGGTCCAGCGAGCTGGGCCGCTTCAACCTGGAGATCGACATCCCGCCCCGGGAGCTGACGACCGGCGGCCCCGGAGCCTGGGAGCAGACGATCCGGGACGCCCTGAACCACGCCGAGGACCGCGCCGCTGCCGTCGGCGCTCACCTGATCATGGTCGGCATCCTGCCCACTCTGGACGAGGCGGACGTCAGTGAGTCCGCCCTCTCCGGTGACCCGCGCTACCGGCTGCTCAACGAGCAGATCTTCGCGGCGCGGGGAGAGGACCTGCGGATCAGGGTCGACGGCGTGGAGCGCCTGTCGACGTACGCCGACACCATCACTCCCGAGGCGGCCTGCACCAGCACCCAGTTCCACCTCCAGGTGGCCCCCAAGGAGTTCGCGGATTACTGGAACGCGGCACAGGCCATCGCGGGTGTGCAGATCGCCCTGGCGGCGAACTCGCCCTTCCTGTTCGGCAGGGAACTGTGGCGCGAGACCCGCATCCCCCTGTTCGAGCAGGCCACCGACACCCGCCCCGAGGAGATCAAGGCCCAGGGCGTACGGCCCCGGGTGTGGTTCGGGGAGCGGTGGATCACCAGCGTCTTCGATCTCTTCGAGGAGAACGTGCGCTATTTCCCGGCCCTGCTGCCGCTGTGCGACGACGAGGACCCGCAGCAGGCGCTCGACAGCGGCGGCTTTCCGCAACTGGGCGAACTGACCCTGCACAACGGCACGATCTACCGCTGGAACCGTCCCGTCTACGCCGTCACCGAGAGCGGCCCGCATCTGCGCATCGAGAACCGGGTGCTGCCCGCCGGCCCCACCGTGGCCGACATCATCGCCAACGGCGCCTTCTACTACGGCCTCACCCGCGCCCTGGTCGACGAGGACCGGCCGATCTGGACGCGGATGTCCTTCTCGGTCGCCGAGGAGAACCTGCACACCGCGGCCCGCGACGGCATCGACGCCCGCCTGTACTGGCCCGGCACGGGTGAAGTGCCGGTCACGGAACTGGTGTTGCGGCGTCTGCTGCCGCTGGCGCACCGGGGTCTGGAGCTGGCCGGCATGGACGCGGCCTGGCGCGAACCCCTGCTGGGCATCGTCGAGCAGCGCTGCGTCACCGCCCGCAACGGCGCCCTGTGGCAGGCGGAGACGGTCCATCATCTGGAGAAGGCCGGCGTCTCCGACCGGCGTGAGGCTCTGCGGCAGATGACCACCACGTACATGGACTACATGCACATGAACGCGCCCGCGCACACCTGGCCCGTGGACTGACCGCCGCGGCATCACCGGGTCACGCGGGGCTGGGGGCGGCCTGGCCTCCCCACTCCTCGGCGGCGCCGCCCCAGTCCTCGACGGCCGTCAGCGGGACGGGAGCGGGCGGCTGCGCCGATGTCGTCAGCTCGATGCGCCGTCCCTCGGCCGACGAACGCAGGAGCGCGGTCATCGTCTCCAGTACGTGCAGGGCGAGTTCGCCGCTCGCGCGCGGTGCCCGCTGCCCGTCGGCGGCGATGAAGTCGAGCAGCCCGACTCCCCGTGCGCCGTCGGCGTAGCCCGCGGACGGCGGGAGCGTGCGCCACTGTGTGTCGCCGAGTTCGAAGAGCCGTACGTCGCCGTCGAAGCGGTTCGGATCCGGGACTGCGAGGGTTCCCACCTCGCCGTGGACCTCGATCGGGGACGCCGTCGTGGCCACCCCGTCGAAGCTCGTCGTGATCGTCGTCAGCGTCCCGTCCACGTGCTCCAGCACACCGGAGACATGGCTGTCCACCTTCACCGGTATCCGCTCTCCCGTACGCGGACCGGAACCGATGACCCGCTCGGCGCGCAGTCGGCTGGACGCCCCCGTCACGGCCCGCACCGGGCCCAGCAGGTGGACAAGGGAGGCGAGGTAGTACGGCCCCATGTCCAGCAGGGGGCCGCCGCCCTCGGTGTAGTAGAAGTCGGGGTGCGGGTGCCAGCGTTCGTGGCCCGGGGTGACCATCACGGCCGAGGCGAACAGGGGGCGCCCGATGCTCCCGGCCGCCAGGGCCGCCCGCGCCGTCTGAAGTCCGGTGCCCAGCACGGTGTCCGGCGCGCACCCCACGCCGACGCCCGCCTGGGCGGCGGCCGTCATGACGGCGTGGGCGTCGGCGAGCGTGGCGGCGAGCGGCTTCTCCCCGTAGACGTTCTTGCCGTGGCCGATGGCCCCGAGGGCGATTCCGGCGTGCGCCCCGGGGGTGGTGAGATTCAGCACCGTGTCCACCTCCGGGCTGCTCAGCAGCTCCTCGACGGTCAGCGCCCGGACGCCGGGCAGTTCGGCGGCGGTCGCGGCGGACCGGGAGGCGTCGAGGTCGGCGACCGCGGTCACGCGCACGGCGGGATGACCGACCAGCGTGTCCAGGTATGCGCGGGAGATGACTCCGAGCCCTACGACGCCGATGCGGTGCGCGCCGCCCACAGCATGCCCCTCTCGATGATGGTGCGGACGTCGGGGTTCTCCAGCACGTCGAGGCTGTGCCCCGGCGTCGTCACCACGATCCGCCCGGCGCCCCACCGGCGGGTCCAGACCGCCGGCGACGTGACCGGCCGGTGCCAGGGCTCCCACGGCCGGGTGGGATGCGTGGTGGTGGCCAGGACGTCGATGAGGTCGTCATGGAGCACCCAGTACTGCTCGGTGCGCAGCTCGAAGTCCTCGATGCCCGCGGTGACGGGGTGCTCGCGGCCGGCCTCCGTGACGGTGATGGTGTGCGGCAGGAAGTTGTCCTCCGGCCCGCCCCGGCGCTCGCACGGTTCCCTGCCCGGGTGCGTGGCGAACTGCCCTCCCACCAGGTGGAGATAGTCGGAGGAGGCGCGGAACGAGTCGGTGATGCCGCCGTGCCAGCCGGTGAACCCGGTGCCGGCCACGACCGCGGAGATCAGCCCCGCGAGCTGCTCGCGCGTGATCTCCGACATCGTGACGCACTGCACGATCAGGTCGGTGCCGGCCATCTCGGCGGCGTCGGCGTAGACGTCGGTCGACTCCTCGACCCGGACGGCGTATCCGTTGCTTCGCAGGAAGGGCAGGAACAGTTCCGTTGCCTCGACCGGCTGGTGCCCCTCCCAGCCGCCGCGGACCACCAGGGCTTTCTTCAGCGTCATCGTGATCTCACTATGCGCCGGGCGTCCGCGCTCACGAAAGAGGGCCGGGCCTCACGAAAATTTCGCTGACGAGGCCCGGGCGCCGACCGTCCAACAGGCCGCGGTGAAGCGGACTTCCGAGCCGTGCACGAAGGGCTCGAAGGCGGCACGGACCGTCTCGACGACCCGGCCGCGGGTCCGCTCGTCGACCTCGGGCAGATACATGCCCACCGGACCGAGCCGGGTGAAGTAACGGACCAGCTCCTTCTCGGGCAGGGTGCAGACCACGTCGACCGGCCGGATGTCGATCCCGGCCCAGCCGCTCTCCGCCAGGGTGTGCCGGACCTTGTCCGGGTCCGCGAAGGCGAACTGTCCCGGCTCGTCCGGGCGGCGGACGGGCAGGTCCGGGAGCAGCGGTGACGCGGCGCGCTGGGCCGTCGTCATGAACGGGTTCTCGGCCGGATCGCGCCAGACGACGCACCGGAGCGCGCCCTCGTCCCTGACGGCGCGCCGGAGGTTGGCGAAGGCCCGGACGGGATCGTGGAAGAACATGACGCCGAACCGCGAGATGACGGTGTCGAAGGTGCCGGGTTCAAAGGCGTGTTCCTGTGCGTCGTCGCAGACGAACGACGCCGGTACGTCCTCCCGATCGGCGTACTCCCGGGCGGTGCTGATCATCGGTTCGGAGATGTCGATACCGACGCAGCGTCCCTCCGGACCGAGCCGTCGTGCCACGGCCAGCGTGATGCCGCCCGTACCGCAGCCGACATCGAGCACGTGCCGCGCCTGTTCGGCGACGACGGCATCGACGAGGAGCTCCTCGAAGGGCCTGAACATCTCGTCCAGCACTCCCTTCAGCTCGCCCCAGGCGTGACCGGCGCGCCCGTTCCAGCGGGCCGGCTGCTCGTCGTCGGCCCTGCGCGCAGCGTCCATGGCTGTCTCTCCTTCTGGTTGCCTTCGTCGTACCGGGATGACAGCGTTCTACTTCAAGTCGACTTGAGGTCAAGGCTATGACAGAGCTGGACATCGCCGAAGTGGCGCGCCGCGCCGGGGTTCCGGCATCGACCCTGCGCTTCTACGAGGAGAAAGGGCTCATCTCCCCGACCGGCCGGCGAGGCCTGCGCCGTCAGTACGACCCCGGCGTACTGGAGCGGCTGGCGCTGATCGCGCTGGGGCGGACGGCCGGGTTCTCGCTCGACGAGATCGCGCTCATGTTCGCGCCGGACGGGCAGCCGCGTATCGACCGGCAGATGCTGGCGGCCAAGGCGGAGGAACTGGACCACAGGATCCGTGAACTGGGCGTGCTGCGCGACTCCCTGCGCCATGCCGCCGCGTGCCCCGCGCCGAGCCATATGGAGTGCCCCACCTTCCGCCGCCTCCTCGACGCCGCGGCGTCCGGCGGTGTCGCGGTGCCGGGCAGGCGGGTTCCCGGCAGGTAAGGGGCGTCGGCGCTCTTGGTCCAATCGTGGTTCGCGCTTTGCCCGATTCCCGGTGTTCCGTGCCTAGCCTCGGCTCCGAACTTGGGAGGCCGCAGTGCTGAAGACCGTGAAAGAGCAGGCAGCGGGTCTGACGAAAGACCAGCGCAACGCCTTCCTGGCCGCCTATCTCGGCTGGGCGATGGACGCGTTCGACTATTTCCTGGTCGTGCTCGTCTACAGCGAGATAGCCGACGAATTCCACGTCTCCCTGACCGACATGGCCTTCCTCACGACTGCGACGCTGGTGATGCGGCCCATCGGCGCGCTGCTTTTCGGCATGTGGGCGGACCGCCGCGGCCGCCGCATACCGCTCATGGTCGACGTCGTTTTCTACTCGATCGTCGGATTCGCCTGCGCCTTCGCGCCCAACTACACCGTGCTGCTGGTGCTGCGCCTGCTCTACGGCATCGGCATGGGCGGCGAGTGGGGCCTGGGAGCGGCCCTGGCCATGGAGAAGATCCCGGCATCCAGGCGTGGCTTCTGGTCGGGGCTGTTGCAGAGCGGCTATTCGCTGGGGTACCTGCTGGCCGCCGTGGCGTTCTTCGTCATCGAGCCCGTCTTCGGCTGGCGGGGACTGTTCGCCTTCAGCCTGCTGCCCGCGCTGGTCGCGCTGTGGGTGCGCAGCCGGGTGGAGGAGAGCGAGGTGTGGGAGAAGAGCGTCCGGCTCAACCGCACCCCTGCGCACCAGGTGTTCAAGGACCCGGCGGTGCTGCGGCGCTTCGTCTACCTGGTCGCGCTGATGACCGCCTTCAACTGGATGTCGCACGGCACGCAGGACATCTACCCGACCTTCGTGAAGAAGGGCCTGGACCTGTCCGCGAACACCTCGATCGCGATCGCCGTGGTCTACAACATCGGCGCCATGATCGGCGGTGTGCTGCTCGGTGCGTACTCCGAACGGCTGGGCCGCCGCCGGACGATCATGATCGCGGCGGTCGGGGGCCTGGTCGTGGTGCCGTTCTTCGTGCTGTCCACGACCGTCGGCTGGCTGATGCTGTCGTCCTTCCTGATGCAGGTGTGCGTGCAGGGAGCGTGGGGTGTCATCCCGGCCCATCTGACCGAGATGAGCCCGGACGCCGTCCGGGGCTTCTACCCGGGCGTCACCTACCAGCTCGGCAACCTGATCGCCGCGCTCAATCTGCCGATCCAGGAGGCCCTCGCCGAGCGCCACGGGTATCCGTCGGCGATGGCGTGGACCATCGTGCCCACACTGGCCGTGGTGATCCTGCTGAGTGCGATCGGCAAGGAGGCCAAGGGGGTCCGCTTCGGAAGCAGCGGTCCGCAGGCGCCGAGCACGGCGGCGACGGGCACGGCCCAGCCCTGACGGGCAGCGTGCGCCGTTTCGCGCAGGGTGAGACCCCGCCGCCTGGTGAGCACCCGGCGCCGCGCAAGCCCTCGAGCAGGGGAGGTTCCCGCCGCCGGGTGAGTTCCGAGTTCTGCGTAGGCCTCCGGCGTCGTACGAGCCCTCGGTGCCGCGCAGGCTCCCGCCGGGTGAGCACCCGGCGCCGCGCAAGCCTCCGCTGCCGGGTGATCCCCCAGGGCTGTCCGCAAAGTCCCGGCCCCGCGACCCCCGGCACGCTCCACCGAAACGATCTCCCGCCGCCGCACAACACTGAGTGCCGTAGGGGTGGTCGGTGGTGGTCGTGTGCGGGTCAGCTGTGGCTGGTCGCGCAGTTCCCCGCGCCCCCAAGAACAATGCCACCGCCGCCGCACAAGCCCTATCTGTCGCCACCCCCCCGGCCCCACCGCCGCCGGCTCCGGCCAGGCGTGGAAAGGAGCGGGAGGTCTCGGCCCGACCCGAGCACGCGTTCCTAGAGTGATCCCCGTGTTGCCGCCTCGCCGCCGCGGGCCACGGCGACGCGGCGAACGGAAATACCGGAAGCACCGCAAGCACCGGAAACTGGGGGAGCGCATGAACGAGGACACCCGCAGCGCGGCACGCGCGATCATCGACGGGAACCTGTACATGGTGCTGGCCACCGTCGGTGCGGACGGCACGCCCTGGGCCTCGCCCGTCTTCTACTCCACCGAGGACGGACGGGACTTGTACTGGGTCTCGTCCCCCGAGGTCACCCACTCCCGTAACATCGCCCACCAGCCCCGGATCGGCATCGTCCTCCACGACTCCCGGGCCCCGGTGGGCACGGCGAGCCCTTTCGCCCTGTACCTGAAGGCCACGGCCGAGGAACTCCACGGGGAGGAGGCCCTGGAGGGACTGCGGGTGATCCCCGGCCCTGCCGGGCGCGGCGGCCGTTCCCTCGCCCCGGAGGAGGTGCGTCCGCCCGCGCCGTGGCGGGTGTACCGGGCCCGGGTCAGCGAGTACTCGATGATCTGCCCCCGCGGGGAGGGACGCTGCGCCGAACACGGGCTGGACTACGAACACCGCGCGACGGTCCGCTTGTGACGAGGGATCACACAGCGTCCGAAACCCTCACGTCCTGCGTTTTGGAACAGCACTTCTCCTGCCCTGCATCAGCGCTGTACGGGCGCTAACCGGCCTCCCGCGACAGTTGGATCACCGCTCCCGCCAGGGAGAACGGAGACCGAAAGGGACGGCCACATGAGTACCGCCAGGACACCACAACGCAGGGCCATACTCACCGGCGGGCTGGCTGCCACCGCAGCCATGCTCACCGCCTGTTCGTCGAACTCGGACAGCACGAACGCGGGGAAGACGTCGGCGGTGGGCGCGGCGAAGACCCCCTCGCCCTCGCCCGCGGCGGGCCCGCGACCGGACTCGCCCTGGGCGGCGTTCGCCCGGCTGATGGACGGCAACAAGCGCTGGGTGGACGGAAGGCTCCAGCACCCCGACCGTGACCCGAAGCGGCGCGAGTTCGTCGCCGAGGCGCAGGACCCCTACGGCGTCATCCTCTCCTGCATCGACTCCCGCGTTCCGCCGGAGCTCGTCTTCGACACCGGCCTCGGCGACCTGTTCGTGATGCGCACCGGCGGGCAGGTCGTGGGGCCGGTGGTCGTCGGTTCCGTGGAGTACGGGCCGATGACGTCCGGCACCCCGCTGATCGTGGTCCTCGGACACCAGCGCTGCGGTGCGATCAAGGCGGCCTACGAGGCGATGCGCGACGGCAAGAAGCTGCCCGGCAACCTCCAGGCGATCTCCGACGCCCTGCGGCCGGCCTACCGGGAGACCACCAGGGGGAAGCACGCCGACCCGGTCGACGCCATGGTGCGGATCCACACCAAGCAGACCGCCGCCGAGCTGCGGACCAACCGGGACCTCGCCCCGCTCGTGAAGAAGGGCGACCTGGCGGTCGTCAGCGCCTACTACTCGCTCGACACCGGCCGCGTGGAAGTCCTCACCGGAGCGCCCTCCGCCTGATCCGCAGAGATGACGTCGACCGGTCGGGAAAAACGTTCCACGCCCGGTCACGTTATACTTGGGGCGCCCGTGAAGGACACCGTCGTGCCTGGTCGCACGGCTTGCGACAGCGAGGGGGTGGACGCCGTTCCGGCACGCCCCGCCCGCATCCAGGACGTCGCGGCAGCCGCCGGCGTCTCGGTGTCCACCGTGTCGAACGTGCTCAACCGGCCCGAGCGCGTCAACGCACAGACCGCCGAGCGCGTCCGCATCGCGGTCGCCGCGCTCGACTACGTCCCCCACCCGGGAGCCGCCGGCCTGCGCACCGGCCGCGCCTCGGCCATTGGCCTGGTCCTGCCCGACGTGACCAACTCCTTCTACGCGCGCATCGCACGGGGCGCCGCGGACGCGGCCTACGACCACGGCTACTCCCTCGTCCTGTGCCACAGCGGGGACGCCCCGGAGCGGGAGCAGGGCTACTTCAGCATGCTCGTCGAGCAGCGGGCCGTCGGCGTCGTCGTCGTGCCGCTCAGCGCCGACCCGGGCCGGCTCGCCCGGCTGCGCGAGCGGGGCATCCCGCTCGTCCTGGCCGACCGCGCGATGCCCGACCGGGAGGGCTGCTCGGCCTCCGTCGACGACATCGCCGGCGGCCGTATCGCCGTACAGCACCTCCTCGACCGAGGCGCGCGCGACATCCTCGTCGTCAACGGCGAGCGCGGCATACGCCAGTGCGCCGACCGCTACCAGGGTGCCCGGCAGGCCGTGCGCAGCCGGCGCGAGGCACGGCTGGACCAGGCCGTCGCCGAGCGCATGACCGTCGCGTACGGCACACGGATCGCGCACGACCTCGGGGAACTGCCCGACGGGGTCTTCTGCACCAACGACTTCCTCGCGGCGGGCCTGTGCCGGGGCCTGACCGACCGGGGCGTGCGCATCCCCGAGGACCTACAGGTGGTCGGCTACGGCGACCTCGACATCGCGACCTTCGGCGCCACCACCCTCACGACGGTCCGGCAGCCGGTCGAGGACCTCGGCCGGGCGGCCGTGGAGATGCTCCTCGACGAGATCGAGGCCCGCGCGGACCACGTCCACGAGACCCGCGTCTTCGCCCCCGGCCTCGTCCTGCGCGACTCCACCCGCCCGCCTTCCGGCGACTAGGGGGCTTCTGATGGATCTCCGCGGCGTCGCGACGCCCGGCACGCCGAGAGCACGCACCGAACGCCGCTCCTTCCTCCGAGGAGATCCATTCAGAAGCCCCCTAGATTCCGTCGTCCGGGCCGGACGGGATCCGCAGCGTCACCGGCCCCCACAGCCCCGACGACAGCTGGGAGTCGAACGCCCAGGCCGTCGGCGTGGCCTCCGCGAGGTACGGCGCCAGCGTGCCCCGGACGGTCACCTCCAGCCGGACGGTCCGCCCGGCGGCACCGCGCAACGGGAAACGGTACGGCGCGCAGAACGCCTCACCGGCCGGCTCTCCGTCGACCCGCACCTCCACACTGCCGCGCACCCGCCCGAGATCCAGCACGGGATCGGGCCCCGACGGCACCTCCAGCGCCCGCGCGTACGTCACGCCTCCGCTCCAACTGCCCAGCCCCAGCTCCCGCCAGTCCCCCAGGGGCAGCGGCGCCGGTACTGCACGCACACGCACCGGCCCCCGCCAGGCGGAGCCGGCCCGCAGGACCGCCGTAGGTTCCGTGGTCACCTCGACCGGTGCGGACTCCGGCAGTGGTTGACGAAGGGTCAGCTGTGTGTCCTTCAGGGGTAGTTCCGGCCCGTCCCCGACGCGCACACTCGCACGGAGCGCCAACGGCAGGTCGAGCGACACCGTTCCCGCCGGCACGGTGAACCGGAAGCGCTGCGGAGTCGCGTGGACGTCGTCGGTGGAACGTGACGGCCATACGGTGCCGCCGAGCACCGGCCGGCCCGTGAGCCACCCGGTGTCCGGCAGCGGGTGCGGCCGTACCGCGGCGTGGCAGTGCTGCAACTCGCCCCGCCTGCGCTCGTCCTCGACGGTCCGCCCCCGCCGGCCGCCCGACTCGGCCTCCCAGCCGGCGCCGCTGACCAGGGCCGTCACCCCGTCCCCGGAACGCACCACCAGGTCGACGAACACCGCGTCCCGGGCGTCGGCGCTGTCGGCCTCGACCTCCAGGGTGTGCTCGCCCGCCCCGAACGCCGGTTCGTGCCGGAAGAACATCGGCACGGCGCCCCAGTCCGCCTCGTAGTACTCCACCTTCTCCTGCCGCGCCACGACCTCCCCGTCGAGCAGCACGGTGACCGCCGAGGCGGCACCCACGACGAGCACCGCCCGCGCGTCGTCGCCCGGCACCTGGAGCCGCGCGCGATAGGTGACGCGGCCGTCCGGCCGCACGTCGTCCGGTGGGCGCATGAACCGCGGACGCGGCCCGAGCCCGCCCGGCTCCGACAGACAGAAGAAGCTGCCCAGGGGCGTGTCGTCGGCGGCCGAGATCGTCGAGGGGCGGCTCTGGGCGCCGGACAGTTCGTACTCGAGCACGTTGCGGTCCCGGACCACCGTGACCCGGGCGGAGGCCAGGTAACCGCCGCCGTCCGGCTCCAGTGGCTCGCCGTTCCACCACACCCGCTTGACGCACTCCGCGCCGACGTGCAGTTCGGCGGGCCCACGCTGGTCGGTGTCCACGATCGCCCGGACCCGGGCGGCCGTTCCGCCGCCCGGCACCGGGACGCGTACGAACTCCTCGTTCACCAGCCCCTTGAGGCCCAGCAGCCCGCCCGGGTCCGGGATGCCCCGGCTCGACGAGTACACGGCGACGTCCCAGCCGGCGTCGGGCGGCACCAGGGGCAGTGCACCGGCCAGAATCCGCTCCACGGACGTGGCGTCCAGCGGCTCGGGCACCTCGTCGAGCGGCACCGGCGGCAGGACGCGGGCCCGGTTGCCGTACGTCACCCGGGTCCGCTCCCACGTCCTGCCCTCGGTCCACTCCATGGCCCAGATCTGCGGGCCGTCCACCGACGAACCCGGGGGCAGGGCGAGATCGCCCCAGGTGTTGTCCATGGTGGGGACCAGGCGGCCGTGCCAGCCGGTCGAGACGTCGATCACCTGGGCGGGCGACTCCCGTCGAGGCCGCGTGGGATTCGGCCGGCCCTCGCGCCACACGACCAGGGCCGCGGGGGCGCCGCCCAGCGGCACTTCGATGGTCGAGACGGCGCCGTCGGCGGAGACGGTGACGTGCGCGGGGGTGCGGGAACCGGTCGCAGGGTTCCAGACCTCGGCCTCGGCGACCGAGGCCCGCACGGTGACGGACGAGGTGCCGACGGCATCACCCGAGGGGGAGGACCCGGCCCGCAGCGGATGCGCGCCGATCTCGGGGAAGGCCGCCGTGACCAGTGCCACCGCCTCGTTGCCCGTCCGCCTGACGAGCAGCGGCACCTCGCCCGTGGCGTGACCGGCCGCGTCCGCCACGGCAGCCGCTCCGGCCTCCGGGTCGCGCACCCGCTCCAGCCGGGGATGCGCCAGCAGGGCCGCCACCACCGAGTCGTCGCCGGACCTGCCTGCGGCCGTGGCCGGCGGACGGCCCACGACGACGACGCGGCCGCCCGCGTCGAGCAGTTCGGTCAGCCGCCGCGCCGTCTCCTCCTCCAGCACACTCGCCGAGGGCAGCAGCACCGCGCGGTACGCCAGGTCCCTGATCCGCAGGGCGCCGTCGGCGGCCTTGGCGCGCTGTACCGAGTCGTCGTCGACGACATCGAAGGAGATGCCGTACCGGTCCAGGGCGCCGGGGTGCGGGGCGAGCCAGTTGTTCGTGCCGCACAGGTCGAGGTAGTGGCGCTGTGTCTGGTCGGCGTCGGCGTGGCCGTCGCCCAGCCGGCCGTCGCCGAAGTGCTGGACGGGCGCGTCCAGCGGGACGAGGGCCTGCATGGTGGCGGTCGGGTACAGGACCGCCACGTCGGCGGCGTAACTGCCCCAGGACATGATCGAGCAGATCCGGGCCACGGCCCGGGAGAACGCCGGGTACTGCTTCCAGTACGGCTGACGCCAGTCGGTGGACGGCGGTGCCCACTCGAACCAGCCGCCCGCTGTGCCGAAGTAACTGGCGTGCGGGTTGTACAGGTTGGCGCCGCTGCGCAGGAACGGCAGCAGCCAGTGGTAGGTGTCCTCCAGCGTGCCGCCCCAGCCGGAGGAGTGGAACGCCTCGATCCAGACCCGCTCGTGGCCGTAGAGGTGGGCCATGGAGGAGTGCACCTTGGCGTCGCCGTGGTGGTCGCTGCCGGCGGCGCCGTACCAGCGGTGGGTGCGGAAGTAGTCGGTGTAGATCTGCGTCGACTGGGCCGGGTATCCGGCGCGGGCGGGGTGGCTCTGGTCGCTGCCCAGCAGCATCCCGCGCTCGCGGTGCCATGCGGCCAGCGGCCGGAAGAGGGCCTCTTCGGTGAGTTCCGCGCGGACCGCGTAGTAGTCGGCGCGGATCTTCGTCTCCGGCACGGTGGCGTCCGTGCCGAACAGGGCCGGCAGGTGGTCGAGCAGGTCGTAGCCGCGCCGGGTGCGGAACTCGTCGGCGAAGCGCCGGCTCCAGGCGTTCGTGCCCGGCAGTTCGTCCTGGAAGCTGCCCGCGATGACGGTGCCCAGGTGCTCGGGCACGCGGCGGTCGTACTCGTGGTGCACGGCGTCCATCAACAGGCCGACGGCGTCCGGGTCCAGGTAGTCGAACGCCGTGGGTACGGCGGTGACGAGCCGCACGTCGGTTCCGTCGGCGGCGGCGACGGCCAGGGTGTGCCGGCCGTCCGGGGCGAGGCCGAGGCGTCGTCCCCGTGCGGTGTACGCGGCCAGCGGAGTCTCGGCATCCCGCAGGGCGACCTTGCCCCGGGAGACGGTGACGTCACGGCAGCGCAGCGCACTACCCCTGGCCTCGGGATGACGCCGTGTCACACCGCCCTGCACATTGGCGCCGGAGAACCCGATCTGGTCGTAGAACCACAGGCGTGTGCCCAACTCCGCCGCGATCTCACAGGCGTCGGTGAAGCGCGCCCACCACTCCTCGCCGAACCACGCCGGATCGTCGGCCCGGGCGCCGAACGTCGGGCCGGCCGGGGCCAGGTTGATCACGACGAGGTTGTGGACACCGCCCTCGGCGAACGCCCGCATCTGCCAGGCGAGTCGCTCGCGGGTGATCTTCGCTCCCGACCACCACCACAGGGGGGCGGGGCCGAAATCGCGGGGCGGGTCGTCGAACAGCTGCCGGAGAGCGGGGGAGATCACGGACGCAGTCCTTCCCCTAAAACGTTTTTAGGCCACCTTCACGGTAGGGGACCTGGGGCAGTCACGCCATATCCGAGAACGGCACGGCGGAAGCCGACACGTGGCCGTCGGTGTCTGCGCGACACCTTGTTGCAACGTTTTTCTCGCCCTATATTCGCTGCGACCAGGCCCCCGGAACCGCGATGGCACCAGACGACGGAGTCGCATCATGGCCGGTACCCGCCCCATCCCGAAACAGCTCTGGAAGGCCGCCGCCCTGTCGGGCATGGCCTCCTATCTCGACGCCGGGCTGATCGTCAGCATCTCCGTCAACCTGGCCATCTACCGCGACAGTTACGACATGGGCGTGTGGATGGCCGGTGCGATCAGCGCGATCGTCACCGGCTGCATCGCCGTCGGATCCCTCGTCGGCGGCCGGCTCGCCGACCTCTTCGGCCGCCGCCGCGTCTACAACTGGGACATCTTCTGCTTCGCGCTCGGGGCGATCGTCATCACGCTGGCGCCCGACGACATCACGCTGCTGATCGGCGTCCTCGTCGCCGGACTCGCGGCCGGCGCCGACCTGCCGACGTCCCTGGCCGTGGTCTCGGACGCCGCGCCCTCCTGGGCCCGGGGACGGCTCGTCGCCTTCACACAGGTCATGTGGATGCTGGGCATCGCCGTCGCCATCTTCCTCGGCTTCGTCCTGTCCACCACGGGCATGACCGGGGCCCGGCTCATCACCGGACAACTGGCCGTCGCCGCGCTCGTCACCTGGGCCCTCCGTTCCCGCCTGAAACTGTCCGGCGAACAGGACACGGAGGAGGAGACGGCGGCCGCCCAGCGCGGCAGCGCCCTGAAGAACATCTGGACGCGCGCCGCCCTGCTGCCGATGACCGCGACGTTCGTCTTCTACGTCACCTGGGGCCTCGGGGCCAACACCTTCGGCCAGTTCGGCACCTACCTGCTCGTCACCGTCAGCGACGCCTCACAGAGCCTGGCCACCGGGATCAACCTGGCGTTCATCCCGATCGGGGTGCTGCTCACCTTCGCGTTCGTCCGCGTCGCCGACAGCCCCTGGCGCGACCGGCTGTTCCACGTGGCCGCGGTGGTGCAGATCCTCGCCTTCGTCATCGCGTCCCTGACCGCGGGCGCGCTCGTCGGCATGCTCGTGTTCTTCGTGCTCTACCAGCTCTCCAACCCCTTCGCCGGAGAGGCGAACTACAAAGTGTGGTCACAGCTCACACTGCCCGCGGACACCCGCGGCACCACACAGGGCTTCACCTACGCCCTGTCACGGGGGGTCTTCGCGGTCGCCGCGTTCTTCACTCCCGCCCTGGCCGACTACAGCCCGGCCGTCCTGCTCTGGACGATCACCGCCTGCATGACGGTGGCCGCGTTCGCGGGCGTGTTCATCATCCGCGTCCTGGTCCCCCGTGCCACCGGCGCGGCGCATGACAGAGCGGACCTGCGCGTCCTCCCCAGCACCTGAGCCGCAGCACACCGACAAGGAGCACCGACCATGGCAACGACCGCGGACCGCACCGCTGGACGGGCCGCCGCCCTGCACGGCCTGCTCCCGCCGGCCACCCGGCGCCGCACCCGGATCGGACTGGTCGCCGGCGGACTCGGCACATACTGGCCGCAGTTCCCCGGGCTCCTTCCGCAGCTGAAGGAGTCGGCCGCCTACGTCGCCGAGCGCTTCCGGGGGATGGACGCGGAGGTGACCGACGCCGGGTTCGTCTCCGACGCCCAGGAAGGCGCGCGCGCCGCCGAACAGTTGCGCAAGGCCGACTGCGACCTCATCGTGCTGTTCCTGACGACCTACCTCACCTCGTCGATGGTGCTGCCCATCGCGCAGCGCACGCACACGCCGGTCCTGGTCATCGATCTCCAGCCGACCGAGAGGATGGACCACGCCTCCTTCGACACCGGGGCCTGGCTGGCCTACTGCGGGCAGTGCCCCGTCCCCGAGGTCGGCAACGTCTTCCGGCGCGCCGGCATCCCCTTCCGGTCGGTGTCGGGCTGGCTGCGGCAGGAGTCCGCCTGGCGGCGCATCGAACAGTGGATCCGGGCCGCGCACATCCGCGCCGCGCTCCGCCACGCCCGGCACGGCCTCATGGGGCACGTGTATCCCGGCATGCTCGACGTGCAGACCGATCCGACGCTGCTGTCCACGACGTTCGGGTCGCACGTGGAGGTGCTGGAGTTCGACGACCTGCGGCACCGGGTGGAGCGCGTGACCGAGCAGGAGACCAGGGAGCGCATTGCGCTCGCCCGGCAGGTCTTCACCCTCGACGACAGCGTGGTGGAGGAGGACTTCGCCTGGGGCGCGACCGTGTCGGTCGCCCTGGACCGGCTCGTGGCGGACTTCCAGCTCGACAGCCTCGCGTACTACCACCGGGGCCTCGACGGGGAGCTGCACGAGCGGCTCGGCGCCGGCATGATCCTGGGCGCCTCCCTGCTCACGGCCCGGGGCGTGCCGGCGGCCGGGGAGTACGAACTGCGCACCAGCGTCGCCCAGCTCGCCTCCCAGAGCGTCGGCGCCGGAGGCTCCTTCACCGAGATCCAGGCCCTCAACTTCGAGGACGGCGTCGTGGAGATGGGCCACGACGGGCCCGCCCACCTCGCGGTCAGCGCCCGCGACCCCCTGTTGCGCGGGCTCGGCGTCTACCACGGCAAACGCGGCTGGGGCGTGAGCGTCGAGTTCGACGTCCAGCACGGGCCCGTCACCCTGCTGGGCCTCGGCCAGGACGCCGACGGCAGCCTGTCCTTCGTCACCTCCGAGGGCACCGTCGTGCCGGGGCCCCTGCTGGAGATCGGCAACACCACCAGCCGCGTCGACTTCGGCCGCGATCCAGGCGAATGGGTGGACGCGTGGAGCGCCACGGGCGTCGGCCACCACTGGTCCCTCGCGGTCGGCCACCACGCGGCCGACTTCAGGGCGGCGGCGAGCCTGCTGGGCATCGACCACCGGACCGTGTGACAGGGAGAACGGGCCGCCCCACCCGGAGATGGGTGTCGCCCCCGCCCGGAGATGGGTGTGGGCACCGATGGTGACGGGCCCGGGGCCCGTGTGAGGCTGGCGGAGTCGCCGAGGCTCGCGTCGTTTGCCATGGCAGCGGCCTCGGGCGGCGCAGGGACGCGCACGACGCCGTCCGACCCAGCCCCACGAAGGAGGAGCGCCCATCCATCCCCGAACGGTGAAACGATCCGCCCCCTGCGTGCCCGCGAAGGCGGTGATCCGTGGGACACGCTGACAGTCTCCTCGCCATGGGCGGAGCCTTCCTGGCCGCCGCCCTCCTCGCCCGCCTCGGCGGCAGGACCGGACTCCCGACCATCCCGCTCTTCATGCTCGCGGGCATCCTGCTCGGCCCGCACACCCCGGGCCTGGTCATAGTCGAGGACGCACACGACTTTGAGATGCTCTCCGCGCTCGGACTGGTGCTGCTGCTGTTCTACCTGGGCCTCGAGTTCCACCTCGACGACCTCAAGAGCGGCGGCCGTCGCCTGCTGACGGCGGGCGGCATCTACCTGCTGCTCAACGTCGGCGCGGGGCTGGTCTTCGGGTTCGCGCTGGGCTGGGGCGTCCGGGAGGCGCTGGTGCTCGCCGGTGTCCTGGGGATCTCCTCGTCCGCCATCGTCACCAAGATCCTCATCGACCAGGGCCGCATCGGCCGCCCGGAGACACGCCTCATCCTGGGCGTCATCGTGGTCGAGGACATCTTCCTGGCCCTCTACCTCGCGGCGCTCCAGCCCGTCATCAGCGGCGCCCAGGGCATCGGCGACACGGTCCTGCAGAGCGCAAAGGCCTTCGGCTTCCTGCTGGTACTGGCCGCGGCCGCCCGCTACGGCACCAAGCCGGCCGGCCGTCTGATCGCGACCCGCGACAACGAACTGCTCGTCATCAGCTTCCTCGGCGCGGCCGTCCTCGTGGCGGGAGTCGCCGAGGTCCTCGGAGTCGCCGACGCCATCGGGGCGTTCATGGCCGGCCTGATCCTGGCCGGCACGCCGTCCGGCCCGCGCATCCGGGAACTCGTGCACCCGCTGCGCGACGCCTTCGCGGCGATCTTCTTCTTCGCCTTCGGGCTCTCCATCGACCCCGGCGACATCATCTCCGTCGTCGGACCGGTCACCGCGGCGGCGGCACTGACCGTCGTCATGAACGTCGCCGCGGGGCTTCTCGTCGCCCGCGTGTACCGCTACGGCACCGAGCCGGCCGCCGAGATCGCCACCACCCTCGTGGCCCGCGGGGAGTTCGCGCTGATCCTGGCCGCCATGGCCGCCGGCGCCGGGCTCGACGCCCGCCTCGCCCCGTTCATCGCCGGGTACGTCCTCGTCCTCGCGATCCTCGGCCCCATCGCCGCCGGCCGGGCCCACCTGCTCGCCCGCGCGC
>NZ_DF968287.1:0-412 GCF_001270025.1 Streptomyces azureus
CGTAGCAGCCCAAAAGTCGGTCCGAGTCCGGTTGACCGTGCGCGGCCGGGCTCGAAGCATCACGTGCTGACCGACGCGCACGGCACCCCGTTGCGGGTGTCCCTGACGGGCGGACACCGCAACGACGTCACCCAGCTCCTGCCGCTGGTCGACGGGCTGCCGCCGGTGCGGGGGAAACGAGGCCGCCCCCGGCGCAAGCCCCGCGAGTTGTATGCCGACCGCGGGTACGACCACGACCTGTACCGCCGTCGGCTGCGTGAGCGCGGCATCGTCCCGAAGATCGCCAGGCGAGGACAACCGCACGGCTCGGGCCTGGGTCGCATCCGGTGGGTCGCCGAGGCCGCCATCGCCTGGCTCCACGGACCGCGCCGTCTACGGACCCGTTGGGAAACCCGGGACGACATGCACGACG
>NZ_DF968288.1:0-30817 GCF_001270025.1 Streptomyces azureus
GCGGACTTGACTGTGAGGCGGCTCACCTTCGCACATACGACTCACAGGTAACAAGGAGTTCGGATGACCCAGATTCAAAACGAGGCGAATTCAGAAATGTTACCGGCGGTATCCGCACCGGCTTTCGAAACCACCGTCTCGGGTGGACCTCAAGTTGTGCGCACTCAAAGGCGGTTGGTCCACGAAATCTCCAACTTCACAGCCCGCTCCCATGTGGTTCTCGGCGCGCTCTCATCTCGGACCGCCAGCATGGGCCGCATGATCGCCCCCCGCCCCGCCACCCCGGCCGCCCCCGCCCGCACCGTGCGCAAGGCGGTCGTCCCGGCCGCCGGTCTCGGCACCCGCTTCCTGCCCGCCACCAAGGCGACACCCAAGGAGATGCTGCCGGTCGTCGACAAGCCGGCCATCCAGTACGTCGTCGAGGAGGCGGCAGCAGCGGGACTGGACGACGTCCTGATGGTCACCGGCCGGCACAAGCGGGCCATAGAGGACCACTTCGACCACGCCTTCGAGCTGGAGCAGACCCTCGTGGCCAAGGGCGACACCGTGCGACTGGACGCGGTGCGCGACCCGGCGCGGCTGGCGAGCATCCACCACATCCGGCAGGGCGAACCGCTCGGCCTCGGCCACGCCGTACTGTGCGCCCGCCGGCACGTCGGCGACCAGCCCTTCGCGGTCCTCCTCGGCGACGACCTGATCGACCCGCGCGAGACGTCGCTCAGCCGGATGCTCGATGTCCGCGACCGCCGGCTCGGCAGCGTGGTCGCGCTGATGGAGGTTCCGCCGGAGCAGATCCATCGCTACGGCTGCGCGGCCGTGGAACCGACCGGCGAGGAGGACGTCGTCCGCGTCACCGGCCTGGTCGAGAAGCCGGCCCGGCAGGACGCGCCGAGCAGTTACGCCGTCATCGGGCGCTACGTCCTCGACCCGGCCGTCTTCGGCGCCCTGGAGCGCACCCCGCCGGGCCGGGGCGGCGAGATCCAGCTGACGGACGCCCTCCAGGAACTGGCCGCGGGCGGCACGGTGCACGGAGTCGTCCTCAAGGGCCTGCGCTACGACACCGGCGACAAGGCCGACTACCTGCGCACGGTGGTCAGGCTGGCCTGCGACCGGCCCGACCTGGGGCCGGAGTTCGTGGCCTGGCTCAAGGCGTTCGTCGCGGACCTGGACGGCGCGCGCCCCGCGCAGCGGGACATGGCGGCCTGACATGCGAGAGCCCCGGCACTCGGCCGGGGCCCCGCTCGGCCGACAGCCGGGTCAGCCGTTGGGACGCAGAGTCCACACGACGGTCATCTCGCCGGTCACCGCACCATCGGCCCGCTGGATGGCGATGGCGACCGGGAACTCGGGGCGCTCACCGGCGTCCAGCTCCGCGACGACCTCGGCGGCCGGACGACCGAGGGTCGCGGTCGCGGTGACCGCGCCCATCGCCAGCTTCTTGTAGGAGATCTCGGCGCTGACGGCGAGCGGCACGGCGCGCGAGAGCTGGTCCCCGAACGCGGCCAGCACGATCGCCCCGCTCGCGGACTCACCGAGCGTGAACATCGCCCCGGCGTGCGGCCCGCCCACGTGGTTGTGGTACTCGCCCTGGTCCGGCAGGGACACCACCGCCCGCTCCGGCGTCGTCTCGAGGAACTCGAGGTTCAGGGTCCGGGCCATGGGCACCGTGGCGGCGAGCATCTCGCCGATGGACATCTGGTCTGCGCTCATGGCCGCATGTTACTCACGAGTAGAGACGGCTGGCCAGGCCCGTGTGACGACCGCCGCACCGGTTCTCGCCCCAACCGTCCGCGCCGGCCCGTTCCCGGGCCGCTACGTCTCCGTCCACGGGCAGTGACCGAATCGTGTCCGGAGCGCGGCTAGGGTGGCTGCCCATGTGGCCAGGACAGCAGCCGCCCGGGGGCGAGCAGAACCCGCAGACGAACAACCCGTATCAGCAGCCGGGGTACCAGCAGCCGAATCCGTATCAGCAGCCGGGCTATCAGCAGCAGCCCAACCCCTATGGACAGCAGCCGCAGTGGGGTGCCCCCGGGCCTGCCGGCGCGCCGCAGCCCCCGCAGGGCGGTGGCGGCGGCAACCGGACGAAGCTGGTCGCGATCATCGCCGCCACGGCGGTCGTCGTGGCGGCCGGCGTCACCGGCTTCCTGGTGCTGGGCGGCGACAAGGACGACACGGCGGACGGCGGCAAGGGCGGAAGCAAGAAGAGCACGGCGCCGGCGAGTCCGTCCGCGGAGCCGAGCGCACCCGCCACGGGCGACAACCCCCGCGGCGGCGAGGAGGCGCAGCCCACGGTCAAGGGCTGGAAGGTCGTCATCAACCCCAAGTGGGGCACTGCCTTCGACGTCCCGGCGGACTGGGAGGTGGCGTCCCCGACGTCGTCCGTCTTCTTCGAGGACGAGAAGTCCGACGACGGCAAGCCGCTCATCACGATGTCGGCGCCGGCGTTCTACAAGTCCGAGTGGTGCACGAGCGACGACGACAAGGACGGCAGGACCGAGAGCGAGTCCTTGGCCGGGGCGGGCACCAAGGGTGCGGACGGCGCCAAGAACACCGACGAGGTCGCGGTCAACCAGGTGGTCTGGTGGGTGTACGGCGGTTACACGCAGCCGGACAAGAAGAGCGTCAAGACCGAGGAGAAGGCCAAGCCCTACACCACCGCCGCGGGCGTCAAGGGCAGCGTCGCCTGGGCGTGGTCGGAGAACACACCCGACAAGGGCAAGTGCGCGAGCGACGGCAAGGCGGTCACGTTCGGCTTCAAGAACTCGGCCGGCGACTTCGTCTCGTGGAGTTTCTTCGGGGCCAAGGGCGTCAAGGGCGAGGTGCCCAAGGAGACCATCATGAAGATCCTCAGCACGGTCCGGCTGCACGGGGAGCCGACCGGCGGCTGATCCGGAAACGGAACGGGCCCGCCCCTTGCGAGAGGGTCGGGCCCGGCTCACCGGAGCATCGGCAGGGGCGTCAGCCCTTCAGGTACCCGCGGTAGACCCAGCGCCCCGAGATGGAGTCCTCGTCGACACGGCAGCTGCCGATGCAGACCCAGGGGTTCCCCGAGGAGTTGGTGCAGTCCCAGTAGGCGTGCACCTCGTTGTTCTTGTAGACGTAGTCGACGACCCTGGCGTTCGCCGAGAAGCTGGAGTGGACCGCGGCCTTCTCCTTGACGACCACGTAGTCGTGGGACGTCCGCTGGCACTTGAAACCGGCCGCCGAGGCGGAGCCCGCACCCATGAGGGGCAGCGCGGCACCGATGAGTGCCGCCGTGGCCAGCAGCGTCGCAGAACGCTTCCGCATTGATTTCCTTCCTTGGGAACCGTGTCGGTCCTGGGGGTGGCGAACAAGTCGCGGACATGACACGACAAGAGCAAGATCAATTTAGCGGTGCGTCACAACGGCGCGCAAACCGTTTGCGACACGGCCCCCGGGCGGGGATAGTCGCCCGGTGACGTCCCCGACCGCCACCTCTCCGAGCCCGCGCCGACCCTCCTGGGCGGGCCGCAACTACTCCCTGCTGACCGCCGCCGCGGTCGTCACCGGTCTGGGCAGCCACGGCGCCCTGGTCGCGGCGGCCTTCGCGGTCCTCGAAGCGGGCGGCAACGGCGGCGACGTCGGCCTGGTGGCGGCGGCGCGGACGCTGCCTCTGGTGCTGTTCCTGCTGATCGGCGGCGCCGTCGCGGACCGGCTGCCCCGGCACCATGTGATGGTCGCGGCCAACGTCCTGAACTGCCTCTCCCAGGCCGCCTTCGCCGCGTTGGTGCTGGCCGGGGAGCCCCGCCTGTGGCACATGCTGCTGCTCGCCGCGCTCGGCGGTACCGGCCAGGCCTTCTTCGGACCGGCCGCCGAGGGCATGCTGATGTCCTCGGTCGAGGGCGAGCACGCGGGCCGCGCGTTCGCCGTGTTCCGGATGGCGATGCAGGGCGCCGCCCTCGGCGGTGCCGCGCTCGGCGGTGCCATGGTCGCGGCGATCGGGCCCGGCTGGGTGCTCGCGGCGGACGCGGCGGCCTTCGCGCTCGCCGGGGCGCTGCGGGCCTTCCTGGACGTCGGCCACATCCCGCCCCGCGCCCCGGGCGGCGGCCTGCTCGCCGACCTGCGGGACGGCTGGCACGAGTTCGCGGGCCGACCCTGGCTGTGGGGCATCGTCGTCCAGTTCTCCATCGCCAACGCGGTCGTCGCCGCCGCGGACGCGGTCTACGGCCCACTCGTCGCCCGCGACCACCTCGGTGGTGCGGGCCCCTGGGGACTCGCCCTGGGCGCGTTCGGCGCGGGCACCGTCGTCGGCGCCCTGCTGATGACCCGCTGGAAACCCCGCCGGCTGCTCCTCGCCGGCACCCTCTGCGTGTTCCCCCTGGCCCTGCCCTCGGCCGCCCTCGCCGTCCCAGTGCCGATCGGCGTCCTGTTCGGGGTGATGTTCGTCGCCGGGGCGACGGTGGAGGTGTTCGGCGTGTCCTGGATGACGGCACTGCACCAGGAGATCCCCGAGCACAAGCTCTCCCGCGTCTCGGCGTACGACTGGTTCGGCTCCGTCGCGCTGGTCCCCCTCGCCACGGCCTCGGCCGGCCCGGCCGAGGAGGCCTTCGGCCGCACGGCGGCCCTGTGGGGCTGCGCCGGCCTGGTCGTCCTGGTCACAGCGGCCGTGCTGTGCGTACCGGACGTGCGCAATCTGCGCCGCCGGACCACACCGGTGGCCAAGGGCGGCATCGCGCACACGTCAGCCGATGCCGAACGCCCCGTCGGGGGGCTCGGGTGACGGCACGGCGTCCTCGTCCCGCACCGCCCGCGCACCGCCGACGAACGCCCGCAGGGCGACGCCGTGTTCGACCCGGGCGGGGAAGGCGTCGGCGGCGGTGAGCCGGGCCAGGGCGGCGATGTCGATCGTCTGCCGCCCGGCGACGAGCACGGCGTTCCCGAACCGCCGCCCCCGCAGCACCGCCGGCTCGGCGATCAGCACCAGCTCCTCGAAGACGGTGGCCAGCGTGGCGAGTTGCGACCGCAGGAAGCCGAAAGGAGCTGCGTCGGGGAGATTGGCGAGATAGACCCCGCTCCCCCGCAGCACCCGGGCGGCCTCACGGACGTAGGTGACCGATGTGAGGTGGGCCGGCACCCGCGACCCGCTGAAGACGTCCGCGAGGAGAACGTCCGCCGAGGCCGCGGGAGCGTTCTCCAGCCAGAGGCGCGCGTCCGCCGCGTGCAGGGCGATGTTCGCGCCCTGGGGCAACGGCAGATGCCCGGACACCAGCTCCAGCAGCCCCCGGTCGGCCTCGACGACGTCCTGCCGTGACCCCGGCCGGGTCACGGCCACGTACCGCGGCAAGGTGAACGCCCCACCCCCGAGATGCACCACGTCCAGCGCCCGACCCGGCTCGGCCACGACATCCAGCACATGCCCGAGCCGCCTTGTGTACTCGAACTCCAGATGCGCGGGGTCGTCGAGATCGACGTAGGACTGCGGCGCCCCGTCCACGGTCAGCAACCAGGCCCGTTCCCGATCGATGTCGGGCATCAGCTTGGCGGTGCCGTGATCGACGTCGCGTGTCACGGGGATGAGCTCGTTCACCATCTCATTGTGCCCGTGGGGCGGCGTCCCTCAGGGGCCCGGGGCACTGCGCGACCAGCCGCATCCGGCCCGCAGTACCCCACGCACGGCAAGAGGCGATCACCCGACGGCAGTCACGGTCCCCGCCCCCACGGTCCGCCCACCCTCACGAATGGCGAACCCGAGCCCCGCCTCCAGCGGCACGTCCCTCCCCAGCTCCACGGTCATGACAACCGTGTCTCCGGGCCGGGCCGCAGCGACCTCCCCCAGGTCGACGTCCCCGACCACATCCGCCGTACGGATGTAGAACTGCGGCCGGTACCCGCTGGAGACAGCGGTCGTACGCCCGCCCTCACGCGCGGACAGCACATACACCTGCGCGGTGAACCGACGACTCGGCACGACGCTGCCCGGCGCGGCGACGACCTGTCCCCGCCGGACGGCATCCCGCGGAACCCCGCGCAGCAGCAACGCCACGTTGTCCCCGGCCTGCGCCTCCTCCATCGGCTTGCCGAAGGTCTCCAGCCCCGTGACCACCGTCTCGACGGAAGCCCCGAGCACCTCGACCTTGTCCCCGACCCGCACCACGCCCCGCTCCACCGCACCGGTGACCACGGTCCCCCGCCCGGTGATGGTCAGCACGTTCTCCACGGACAACAGGAACGGCGCGTCCAGATACCGCTCCGGCATCGGCACGTACGTGTCCACCGCGTCGAGCAGCGCCTCGATCGAAGCCGTCCAGCGCGGGTCCCCCTCCAGCGCCTTCAGGCCGGAGACGCGCACCACGGGTACGGAGTCGCCGCCGTAGCCGTGCGCGGTGAGCAGGTCGCGTACCTCCAGCTCGACCAGGTCGGTCAGCTCCTCGTCGCCCGCGTCGGCCTTGTTGAGGGCGACCACGATGTGGTCGACGCCCACCTGCCGGGCGAGCAGCACGTGTTCGGCGGTCTGCGGCATGATCCCGTCGAGCGCGGAGACGACGAGGATCGCCCCGTCGAGCTGCGCGGCGCCGGTGACCATGTTCTTGACGTAGTCGGCATGGCCCGGCATGTCGACGTGCGCGTAGTGCCGTGTGTCGGTCTCGTACTCGACGTGCGCGATGTTGATGGTGATGCCGCGCGCCGCCTCCTCGGGCGCCCGGTCGATCCGGTCGAACGGCACGAACGTGCCGGTGCCGCGCTCGGCGAGGACCTTGGTGATGGCGGCCGTGAGGGTGGTCTTGCCGTGGTCGACATGACCCATCGTGCCGATGTTGAGATGCGGTTTCGTGCGGACGTAGGCCGTCTTGGACATGGCTGTACCTCGAAGCGTCTAGTCATGAAGTGGGACCCCGAGGACTTCCCGACCCTCCCCTTGCGGGGTCCGCCGGAGGAACCGGAGAGGGTCAGCTTCGGGCGCCGTCGGCAACGGCCGTGAGAACGGCGACGGCAGCCTTCGGGGCATCCGTGACCACGGATGCTGCGAGGGTGAAGGCGTGCCGGAACATGAGGCAGATCATTGCCGACGCTTTACCGCACGTCGAATGGTTTTCGTCGGGTCCGCGCAGGGGTTGCGCCCGGGCACCTGTGACGCTCGTGAGACGAACCATACGGCGATCACACACATTTGTCGGTTAGTGTCACCGGATGCTCGATGCCACCACCCGCTCTGGGGGCACCGCCACGGCCTCTCCCCGGGCCACCACCGCGGAACTCGCCGTCGCCGTCCCCTCGGCAACGACCGCCTCGCCCGTCCCGCCCACCGGTTTCGCCGCTCGCTGTACGAGAGTTCTGCTCTCTCCCTGGTCACGGCTGTCCCTGCTCGTCGCGCTGCTCGCGGCAGGCGCGTGCGGGGTGCTGCTGTTCGAGCCGCAGCGGCTGCTGACACAGGGCTGGCCGCCACAGCTCGGCGGAGCCATGGCGGCCGTGGTGTTCGCGGTGGCGTACGGCGTGTGCACCGTGGCGTTCGTGCCGAGGCCGCTGCTGAACCTCGCGGCGGGGGCGCTGTTCGGTTCGCCGGTGGGCACCGGCGTGGCGCTGGCGGGCACGGTGCTCGGTGCCGGGATCGCCTTCTGCCTGGGCCGGGCGCTGGGCCAGGACGCCCTGCGTCCGCTGCTGCGCGGGCGCTGGCTGAAGGCCGCGGACGGCCAGCTCAGCCGGCACGGCTTCCGCTCGATGCTGGCGGTGCGGCTCTTCCCCGGCGTGCCGTTCTGGGCCTCGAACTACTGCGCTTCGGTCTCCCGCATGGGCCTGCTGCCGTTCCTGCTGGCGACGGGCCTCGGCTCCATCCCGAACACCGCCGCCTACGTCGTCGCCGGCGCCCGCGCCTCCACCCCGACGTCCCCCGCCTTCCTGATCGCCCTGGCCTGCATCGCCCTGCCCGCGCTGGCGGGCGTGGTGATGGCCTGGCGCAAGCGGCACAGTCTGCGCCGGCTCTGACGAACCGTTACACCCGCCCCGCTCACACCCGTTCCAGCACCATGGCGTTGGCGAGCCCGCCCGCCTCGCACATGGTCTGGAGCGCGTACCGGGCGCCCCGTTCCCGCATCGCGTGCACCAGTGTCGTCGTCAGGCGGGTGCCGCTCGCGCCGAGGGGGTGGCCGAGCGCGATGGCGCCGCCGTGCACGTTGACCCGGGCGAGGTCGGCGCCGGTCTCCTGCTGCCAGGCCAGGACGACGGCCGCGAACGCCTCGTTGACTTCGAACAGGTCGATGTCGTCGAGGGTCAGCGACGCCTTGCGCAGCACCTTCTCGGTCGCCGGGACGACACCCGTGAGCATCAGCAGCGGGTCGGAGCCGGTGACGGCGAAGCTGTGCAGCCTGGCGAGCGGGCGCAGGCCCAGACGGGCCGCCGTCTCGCTCGACGTGACGAGCACCGCCGAGGCACCGTCGTTTATGGGGCTCGCGTTGCCCGCCGTGACGTTCCACTCGATCTGCGGGAAGCGCTCGGCGAAGCCGGGGTCGTGGTAGGCGGACTTCAGGCCGGCGAGGGTCTCGGTGGTGCTGCCGGGCCGTACGCACTCGTCGCGCGTGAAGTCCTCCAGGGGCGCGACCTCGGCGTCGAAGAGCCCGCCGTCCCAGGCCGCCGCGGCCTTCCGGTGCGACGAGACGGCGAAGTCGTCCATCTGCTCGCGGCCGATCGACCACTTGGCGGCGATGAGCTCGGCGCTGATGCCCTGCGGGACGAGCCCCTCGGGGTAGCGCTCGGCGATCCCGGGGCCGAAGGGGTCCGTGCCCGCGGGCACGTTCGACCACATCGGCACCCGGCTCATCGACTCGACCCCGCAGGCCACGACGAGGTCGTACGCGCCCGCCAGGACGCCCTGCGCCGCGAAGTGCACGGCCTGCTGGGAGGAGCCGCACTGGCGGTCCACCGTGGTCGCGGGCACCGACTCGGGGAAGCCCGCGGACAGGGCGGCGTAGCGGGTGGTGTTCATGGCCTGCTCGCCGACCTGGTCGACGGTGCCGCCGATGACGTCGTCGATCAGCGCCGGGTCGACACCGGAGCGTTCGGCGAGGGTGCGCAGGGTGTGGGCGAGGAGCTCCACCGGGTGGACGTGCGCGAGGGCGCCGTTCGGCTTGCCCTTGCCGATCGGAGTGCGTACGGCTTCGACGATGACTGCGTCACGCATGGTGCGGCCTCCACGACTACCGGCGAGTAGGAAATCCAAACTCACCGTAGCCCGCCGGGTTGGAAAAACCAACCCTCTCCTAGACTGAGCCTCATGGCCGCCAGCAAAGACCCGCGCCCCTGCTCCATCGCCGACACCCTGGCCCTCGTGGGTGAGAAGTACTCCCTGCTCGTGCTGCGGGAGGTGTGCCTCGGCAACGGCCGGTTCGACCAGCTGGTGCGCAACATCGGCGCACCGCGCGACATCCTCGCCGCGCGGCTGCGCCGGCTCGTCGACGCCGGGATCCTGGTCAAGCAGCTTTACAGCGAGCGTCCGCAGCGCTTCGAGTACCGGCCGACCCCGGCCGGGCTGGAACTGGAGCCGGTGCTGATGACCCTCATGGCCTGGGGCGACCGCCATCTGCGGTCGGACGGCGACCGGCCGATGGTCGTGGAGCACTCCTGCGGCCGGGCGCTCGCCCCGGTCGTCACCTGCCGGGCCTGCGGCGACGAGGTGCGCCACGAGGACCTCAGGGCCCACCCCCAGGCGCCCGGCTGGACGGTGACCGGCCCGACGGCGGCCTGATCCCGCCCCTGCCGCGGGGCACCTGCCAAACCCCTGTGTCGGAGCGGTCATCCGGGGACGCTACGCTTCCCCCTCGGCACACCTGATCCCCCCGGTCACCGCACCCGGCGACCCGGTGTGCACGTCGTCCGTTCCACGATCGGCACTTGGACTCCGCTACCTCATGTCTTGGTTCGAATCACTCATCCTCGGACTCGTCCAGGGGCTGACCGAGTTCCTCCCCGTCTCCTCCAGCGCGCACCTGCGGCTGACGGCGGCCTTCTCGGGCTGGAAGGACCCGGGCGCGGCCTTCACGGCGATCACCCAGATCGGCACCGAGGCCGCCGTGCTGATCTACTTCCGCAAGGACATCGGGCGGATCATCTCGGCGTGGACGCGCTCGCTCACGAACAAGGCGCTGCGCAGCGACCCGGACGCGCGGATGGGCTGGCTGGTCATCGTCGGCTCGATCCCGATCGGTGTGCTCGGCGTGACGCTGAAGGACCAGATCGAGGGACCCTTCCGCGATCTGCGGATCACCGCGACGATGCTGATCGGCATGGGCATCGTCCTGGGCATCGCCGACCGGCTCGCGGCCCGCGACGAGAGCGGCGGCAAGCACCGGGCACCGAAGCAGCGCAAGGCCCTGGAGGACCTCGGCGTCCGCGACGGCCTGATCTACGGCGTCTGCCAGGCCATGGCGCTCGTCCCGGGCGTCTCCCGCTCCGGCGCCACCATCAGCGGCGGCCTGTTCATGGGCTACAAGCGCGAGGCGGCGGCCCGCTACTCCTTCCTGCTCGCGATCCCCGCGGTGCTCGCCTCCGGCCTGTTCGAGCTCAAGGACGCGACGGAGGGCGGCCATGTCTCGTGGGGACCGACGATCTTCGCGACGGTCATCGCCTTCGCGGTCGGCTACGCGGTGATCGCGTGGTTCATGAAGTTCATCTCGACCAAGAGCTTCATGCCGTTCGTCTACTACCGCATCGCCCTCGGCATCGTCATCATCGCCCTGGTGACGATGGGGGAGCTGAGCCCGCACGCGGCCGAGTCGGCGGGCTGACCCGGCCGCCTGTGATCCGCATCTCGTGACCAACCGCATAGGGATCGGGTAGCCGTCCGGTAGCGGGCTGTCAGTGGCTGCCCCTAGGCTTGTCCGCATGTCCCCCGATTTCTTGACCCCTGGTTCCGTGCGGTCCGCTGCCGAGGTCAACGAGGAGATCCGTGCGCTCTGGCGGCGCACGGGCGGCACCCTGTCGGCCGAGGACCGCGCGGAGTACGAGCTGCTGGTCGTCGAGTGGGCGGCCGCGATGCGCGGCGCCGTCGTCAAGGCGGCCTGACCCGTCGCTGCCTCTCACACCCCCTAGGCGCGCAGAGGCGCGAGCACCTCGTCCTCGACGGGGTACGGCCGCTCCTCGGGCAACAGCCCGGCGGCCGCATCGAGTTCACCCGCCCGCACCAGCGCATGGACCTCCGTGGCGAGCGGCGTGACGTCCTCGATACCCACGATCCACTCGTCGGCGTACCGCGCCGCCGCCTCCCCCGCGAGCCCCAACTGGAGCGAACGGTGCGGGAGCGGGTTGAGATACAGGTCCCGCTCCGGATCCCACTGCACCCGCGCCGGCGCCTGCCTCAACTGCCGCTTCCAGTCGGCCGCCTCGCCGTGCAGGGCGGGGACGTGATGGGACAGGCAGGCGTTGCGCAGCGCCCAGTGGAAGCCCTCACGGCTGATCTCGATCGCCAGGACCGTCTCCTGGCCCTCCTTGGTCCCCCAGCCGCAGCGGTACATCATCCACAGGAACGACGGCTTGATCCATGTCATGCGATCGCGCTTCCAGGAGGACGGGAAGCGTCCGTGGCGGGCGGCGGGGCCGCCGATCTCCGGGCGGTAGGCCTGGTAGACGGTGATCGTGGACTCGGTGTGGCGGGCGCGTATCCGGAATCTCGGTTCGTTCTGATCGTTCACGAAGGACAGGCTGGGCCCCGGCGGCCCTCCCCGGCCACCGAATATCCCGCACATCCCTTGGCTCCGCCCCTGCCATGCCCAACACTGAGCCGATGACGCAGCGCGTGGAGCTCGCCACCGTGAGGGACCGACTGGCCGTCGACGACGTGATCACCGACTACGCGGTGGCGGTCGACGACGGTGACTGGGAGGCGTACCGAGGACTGTTCGTCCCGCAGGGGCGGGCGGACTACCGCTCGGCCGGCGGCATCGAGGGGGAGGCCGCGGCGGTCGCCGCCTGGCTCGCCGAGAGCATGCGGCTGTTCCCGATGCGACAGCACCTGATCGTCAACCGGCGGGTGCGCTTCGGCGTCTGGGAACAGGACACCGGCGACACGGCCCGGGTCCAGGCCGACTACGTCAATCCCATGGCCACCGAGGGGCCCGCGCCCGACTTCGTGTGCGGCGGCCGGTACGCCTTCGCGCTGCGGCGCACGATCGACGGCTGGCGGCTGAGCGAGGTGGTCGTACGGGAGAAGTGGCGGCGCCTTCCCGAGCGGCAGGCGGCACCTGTGGTCAACTGACCCGGCGTCCTCTGTCCTAGATCGTCCGCAGGGCGCACACTGGAGGCACCACGGGGTAGGAGGCGCCTATGAAGACGCTCGGCCACTGGCTCGCCTCTCCCTGGCGGCGCTCGGCCGCCGCCGTGATCGCGGGCGCCCTTCCCGTACTCGCCTATCCCGCCCCGTCCCTGTGGTGGTGCGCCTACATCGCGCTGGTCCCCTGGATCCTGCTGGTCCGCACCGCGCCGACCGGGAAACGGGCGGCGTACGACGGCTGGTGGGGCGGCTTCGGCTTCATGCTGGCCATGCACCACTGGCTGCTGCCCTTCCTGCACGTGTTCACGTTCGTCCTCGCCGCGCTGCTCGGCGCCCTGTGGGCCCTGTGGGGCTGGCTCGTGCACCGGCTGCTGGCAGGCGTGCCCGCGCGGCGGCGGATCGCGGCCGCTCTCGTCGTCGTGCCGTCCGGCTGGCTGGCGATCGAGCTGGTCCGCTCCTGGCAGGGCCTCGGCGGTCCCTGGGGCATGATCGGCTCCAGTCAGTGGCAGGTCGAGCCGGCGCTGCGGCTGGCCTCGGTCGGCGGGGTGTGGCTGCTGAGCTTCCTGGTCGTGGCCGTCAACGTCGCGGTCGCCGTACTCGTCGCGGTCCGTCAGGCCCGCGTGCCCGCCGTGGCCGGTCTCGTCGCCACGGCCGCCGCCGCCTCCGCCGCCTGGGCCCTCTCGCCCCGCCCCGCCGTCGACGGCCAGGTCAGGATCGCCGTGGTCCAGCCGGGCGTCATCGACGGCGGCAAGAGCGCGGACCGCCGGTTCGCACGCGAGGAACAGCTCACCCGCCGGCTCGCCGGACAGGACGTCGACCTGATCGTGTGGGGCGAGAGCAGCGTCGGCTTCGACCTCGGGGACCGGCCCGACCTCGCGCGGCGGCTCGCCGGTCTGTCCCGCGCGACGGGCGCCGACATCCTGGTCAACGTGGATGCCCGGCGCTCCGACGTGCCCGGCATCTACAAGAGCTCCGTCCTGGTCGGGCCCGACGGTCTCACCGGCGAGCGCTACGACAAGATGCGGCTCGTCCCCTTCGGCGAGTACGTCCCGGCCCGCTCCCTGCTCGGCTGGGCCACCTCCGTCGGCAAGGCGGCGGGCGAGGACCGCAGGCGCGGCTCCCAGCCGGTCGTGATGAACGTGCGGGACGACCTGCGCGTCGGCCCGATGGTGTGCTTCGAGACGGCCTTCCCCGACATGACCCGCCACCTCACCCGGGAGGGCGTCGACGTGCTGATCGGCCAGTCGTCGACGTCCACGTTCCAGCAGAGCTGGGCGCCCGAGCAGCACGCCTCACTCGCCGCACTGCGCGCCGCCGAGACCGGCCGCCCGATGGTGCACGGGACGCTGACGGGTGTCTCCGCCGTCTACGGCCCGAGCGGGCAGCGCGTCGGCTCGTGGCTCGGCACGGACGCGTCCGCCACGCAGGTCTACGAGATCCCCCTCGCCCACGGCACCACGCCGTACGTGCGCCTCGGCGACTGGACCGTGCACGCGGCCATGCTGATCCTCGCCGCCTGGGCCGCCGGCGAGGGCGTACGGACGCTGCGGCTCAGGCGGTCCGCTCCTGAACCGCGCGTACCGCCCGTTCGCACAGCTCATGGGTCTCCAGCGCGTCCCGGGCGCTGAGCACCCTGCCCGCCCGCACCGCGTCGAGGAACGACAGCACCGCCTGCTCGATCCCGCGCTGCCGGGCCACCGGCACCCAGTCGCCGCGCCGCCGCACGGTCGGCTGCCCCTTGTGGTCGACGACCTCGGCGAGGTTGATCACCTGCCGCTTGGTGTCCTGCCCGGACACCTCCAGGATCTCCTCGGCCGAACCGCTGAGCCGGTTCATCACGCCGAGCGCGGTGAAGCCGTCCCCGGCGAGCTGGAGCACGACGTGGTGGAGCAGGCCGTCCCGGACGCGGGCGCGCACGGTGACGTCGTCGACCTCGCCGGGCACCAGGAACCGCAGGGTGTCGACGACGTGGATGAAGTCGTCGAGGATCATCGTGCGCGGCTCCTCCGGGAGCCCGATGCGGTTCTTCTGCATCAGGATCAGCTCGCGCGGATGGTCGGCGCACTGCGTGTAGCCGGGAGCGTGACGCCGGTTGAAGCCGACGGCGAGGCTCACCTCCCGCTCCTCGGCGAGCGCCACCAGCCGCGCGGACTGGTCGAGTTCGTAGGCGAGCGGCTTGTCGACGTACGTCGGTACGCCCGCCTCCAGCAGCCGGGTCACGATCTCCGGGTGCACGATCGTGGGCGCGTGCACGAAGGCGGCGTCGAGGCCTTGCGCGAGGAGCGAGTCGAGGGTGGTGTGCCGCCGTTCCGGCGGGAGGTGGAGGCCGTCGGCGACCTGGGCGAGCGTGGCGGGCGTGCGGGTCTGGAGGTGCAGCTCCACCCCGGGCTGGAAGGCGAGGACCGGAAGGTAGGCCTTCCGCGCGATGTCGCCGAGTCCGATGCAGCCGACCTTCACGGGGTGCTCTCCTCTACCGGTTGCCTGCCGGGGTCTGCTCGGAAGCATACGGCCGCTGCGGCGGCCGCCAGTCGGCGATGCCGTCGAAGCCGCGCAGGAACAGGGCGGGTCCGGCCTTCGACAGCGCGGCCATGGCCGTGTCGCGTACGGCGGTCCCCGCGCGGCTGGTCATGAGGTTCAGGCGGGTGACCCGCACGGCCTGGCGTGCGATGGCGGTCGTACGGGGCAGCCGGGCGGCGGTGTAGGCGGTCAGGTCGTCGCAGTGGTGCGCGAGGACGATCGCGTCCTCGATGGCCTGGTTGCCGCCCTGGCCGAGGGTCGGGGGCATGGCGTGCGCGGCGTCGCCGACCAGGGCGACCCGGCCGCGGTGGTAGGTGGGCAGCGGTTCGGCGATGTGGTGGACGTCGTGCCGCAGTACGTCCTCGGGGCGGGCGGCGGCGAGCACGGCGGGGACCGGGTGGTGCCAGTCGCCGAAGCGGCGCAGCAACTCGGCCTTCTCGTCGTCGGGCGCGCGTCCACCGGCGGGTGTCACGGCGGCGGCGTAGGCGTAGACGCGGCCGTCCTTGAGCGGGTGCGTACCCCAGATGCGGCCCCTGCCCCACGTCTCGTGCGAGGCGAACTGCACGCCGGGGACGGGGATCACGACCCGCCAGGTGGTGAACCCGGAGTAGACGGGCCCCGGGTGGCCGGGGAAGAGCGCGCGGCGTACGGCGGACCGGACGCCGTCGGCGCCCACCACCAGGTCGGCCTCCAGCTCGCCGTCCGCGGTGGTGACGCGGGCGGGCCGGGCGGTGTCGCCCCTGTCGGCGAGGGTCGCGTCGGCGGCCGTGCGGACGGCGTCCGGTGGGAGCTGTGCGGCCAGGTGCTCGACGAGGGTGGCGCGGTGCAGCAGCACGAGCGGGCCGCCGAACCGCTCGGCGGCGGCGTCGGCTGAGGAGCGGGCGAGCCACCGCCCGGTCGGTGTGCGCAGCCCGCCGTCCCCCGCCCAGGCCGCGAGGTCCCGGATCTCGTCGCCGAGGCCGATGACGTCCAGCGCGCGCAGGGAATTGGGAGCGAGGGAGATGGCGGCGCCGACCGGCTCCAGTGAGCGGGCGCGCTCCAGCACCGTGACCTGCCAGCCGCGCCGGTGCAGTGCGGCCGCCGCGGTCAGGCCTCCGATTCCGCCGCCGATCACGACGGCTCGCCTCGACTGTGCCATGGCTCCTCCTCGAACCGGCGACCGGACCTGCTGCCCGGCCTGGAAACTACATCTGTAGTCCGCCTTCGACGTTACTACAGCTGTAGTTAAACGGGTAGCGTGAGTTCCATGTCCGTACGCACCACCGGCCCCTCCCGGTCCGAGCTCGTCGCCGACGCCGCCCTCGCCCTGCTCGCCGAGCGAGGGATGCGGGGCCTCACTCACCGGGCCGTCGACGAGGTGGCCGGACTCCCCCAGGGCTCCACGTCGAACCTGGCGCGGACCCGGCAGGCCCTGCTGGAACTGGCGGTGCGGCGCCTGGCCGACCGCGAGGCGCGGGTGCTGGCGCTGCACGAGATGCCGGATCCCCGGGCCGGGACCGGCCCCCTGGCGGACGCGCTGGCCCTGGCCACGCACCGCGCCCTGACCCGCAACCGCGAACTCACCCTCGCCCGCTACGAACTGGCCCTGGAGGCCACCCGCCGCCCGGAGCTGCGGGCCTACTTCGACGCGACGGGCGCCCGCTTCCGGGACCTGCTCACCACTCTCGTCACGGGGATGGGCTCGACGGATCCGGCCCGGCACACCCTGTCGCTGGTCGCCTGGGCGGACGGGCTGATGTTCAGCTGCGTGGCGGGGTCGTTCGGTGCCGAGGCGCCGGGCCTGGAGGAGGTGCGGGCCGGGCTGCGGGAGCTGCTGGACGGGATGTTCGGGGCCTGAAAAGCCGTGGTGCGGCAGGGGGTGTTGGGAAAGGATGCGGGCATGACGACCGAACGCCGCATGCCTGCCACGACCGCCGACGAACGCACCATGCTGGAGGGCTGGCTGGAATTCCACCGGCAGACCCTCGCGTGGAAGTGCGAGGGCCTGAGCGACGAGCAGCTCAGGTCCCCCGCCGTGGAGCCCTCCACGCTGTCCCTGCTGGGGCTGGTGCGGCACATGGCGGACGTGGAGCGGAGCTGGTTCCGCCGGGTGCTGACGAACGAAGACGTCGCGCCGCTCTACTGGAGCGACGAGGACATGGACGGCGAGTTCCATCTGACCGAGGCCGACACTCACGAGGAGGCATACGCCGCCTGGCAGGCCGAGATCGAGACCGCCCGGAACAACTCCGCCCGCTTCGGCCTGGACGACATCTCCGAGGGCAAGCACCGCCGCACCGGCGAGCGGTTCAACCTGCGGTGGATCTACACCCACATGATCGAGGAGTACGCGCGGCACAACGGCCACGCCGACCTGATCCGCGAGCGCATCGACGGCTCGACCGGCGACTGACGTCACCCCGGGCGGGCCGACTGCCTCCGTACGGGGCGCGAGATCACCCGTGCGGGGCATCCTCCGCCTGTTCGCTGCCCTGCCGCGGGCCCGGACGCACCAAAGTGGCGCGGGTGCATCGAACGACGACCACAGCGACGCTCCTGGTGACCGTGGCTGTCTCGGCCCTCACCGGCTGTACGACGGTCCGGCATCCTCCCGTTCCCGGGCCGCCGGCGGCTCCGTCCCGGCCGTCGGCGCCGCAGCCGGAGGGGCGGACGGAGACACAGATCGTGCAGGCACCGGCCCGCGAGGCCCTGCAACACATCGAGGAGTCCCGCCGCCCGGAGCCGACAGCCTCCGCGTCCCGCCCGACCACGCCCCCGGCGGCCTCGCCGGAGCGGACGCGGCCGCCGTCCGGCACTCGCGACGTCCGCCCGCGCCCCGCCCGCCCGGAACGCCCCGAACCGGCCCCGCGCAGCCCACGGCGTCCGCACACCGACCTGCCCGACGTCTCGCAGTCGCTACGTCAGGACGTCCACGAGAACATCCCGGACAACACGGACGTGTGCGCGCTGGGCAGGCGATACGGGGGGTGGCGGGCGGACAGCCCGGAGGCGACCATCTGCCGCGACACCTACGGGCGTTGAACCGCAGCCGGGCCCGCGCGGCCTGGACGCCGGCCCGAGCGTGACCTGCCTGTACGGCAGGCTTCCCACCAAGTCCCCGCCCCGGCTCCTGTGCTACGGCCGCTGCCGCGGCGGTGTCCACATCCCCCCGCCGCCCTCGCCCAGCCGGGACTCCAGCCGGCTGATGGCCGCCCGGACGCCCTCGCCGTAGGGGTCGTCGGTGAGGGCGGTGGCCGCTCCCCGGGCCCGCCGCAGGTGCGCGCGGGCGGCGTCGCGGTGGCCGAGTCTGTCGTAGTCGGCGGCCAGGTTCAGGTGCAGGGAGGGGTAGAACGCGCGTACCGCGAGCGCCCCCTCCCCCGAGGTGGTCCCGGCGTCGGTGATCTCCTCCGCCGCCGTCAACGCGCGCAGGTCCCAGGCCAGTTCGTCGGCGGGATCATCCTGTGTGTCGGCCAGGTAGTGGGCGAGGGTGCAGCGGTGCAGCGGGTCGCCGTGCTCCCCGATCTCCGCCCACAGGTCCAGGAACCGGCGCTGGGCCTCCTCACGGTCCCCGGCGTGGTGCAGCATGACGACCTGCCCGATTCGCGTCGGCACGGCATCCGGCGCCGCCTGTCCCTGTCGCTCCACGACCACGCCCTCCGCACCGCTCACCCGCTGTTCCCCCCGACGCTAACCGCAGGCCGGGAGGATCCGGCTGAGGCCGCTCCGTACGTCGCCGGAGCGTCGGCTGCCGTCAGCCCAGGTTCGGAATCGTCCAGTCGATCGGCTCGTGCCCCTGCGCCGCCACCGCCGCGTTGATCTGCGTGAACGGACGCGAGCCGAAGAACTTCTTCGCCGACAGCGGCGACGGATGCGCACCCTTGACCACCGCATGCCGCGACTCGTCGATCAGCGGGAGCTTCTTCTGCGCGTAGTTCCCCCACAGCACGAACACCGCCGGGTCGGGCCGGCCGGCCACCGCGCGGATGACGGCGTCGGTGAACCTCTCCCAGCCCCGGCCCTTGTGCGAGTTGGCCTCGCCGCCGCGGACCGTGAGCACCGCGTTGAGCAGCAGGACGCCCTGCTCGGCCCACGGCATCAGATAGCCGTTGTCCGGGATCGGGGTGCCCAGCTCCTCGTGCATCTCCTTGTAGATGTTCCGCAGGGACGGCGGAACCCGCACACCGGGCCGGACCGAGAAGCACAACCCGTGCCCCTGCCCCTCGCCGTGGTACGGGTCCTGGCCGAGGACCAGGACCTTGACCCGCTCGTACGGCGTGGCGTCCAGCGCGGCGAAGACCTCCTCGCGCGGCGGATGGACGGGACCCTTCGCCCGCTCCTCCTCGACGAACTCCGTCAGCTCCTTGAAGTAGGGCTGCTGAAGCTCGTCACCCAGAACCCCGCGCCAGGACTCGGGCAGCATGGAGATGTCGGTCACGTCAACGTCCTCACGATGTGCGGTCACTTCCAGGCCACAGAACCTACAGGCGACCACTGACAACGTGCCGGGAAAGCCCGGTGCCCGCCCCGCCTACCAGGCGGTCTTGCGGTGCAGCTCCCACATCATCATGATCGTCGACGGGTCCATGGCCCGCTCCGCGCCCGAGATGTCCCGGCTCGCCGCCACGTACTGCCTGCCCTGCCACAGCGGCAGCAGCCGCGCGTCGTCCACGAGGATCCGCTGGGCCTCCTCGAACTCCTTCTCCACGTTCGCGCGGTCGCTCTCGCGGCGCGACCGGGGCAGCAGGTCGCCGGTGATCTCGGGCGCCGGGTAGGGCGTACCGAGGGCGTTCTGCTCGCCGACGAACGGCGCGATGAAGTTCTCGGCGTCCGGGAAGTCGGGGAACCAGCCACGCCCGAACACCGGGTACTCCCCCTTCTGGTAGCCCTCGACGTACGTCTTCCAGGGGCGGCTCTTGAGGGTGATCGCGAACAGGCCGGAGTCCTCGAGCTGGCGCTCCAGCTCCTTGAACTCCGCGGCGGTCTCGGAGCCGTAGCGGTCGCTCGTGTACCAGAAGGTGAGCGGGACCCGCTGGTTGATGCCCGCCTCGGTGAGGATCTTGCGGGCCTTGCCGACGTCCGGGTCGCCGTAGTCGTCGAAGAAGCCCGTCGTGTGACCGGTGAGGCCCTTGGGGACCATGGAGTACAGCGGGTCGACGGTGTCCTTGTAGACCTTGTGGGCGATCGCCGCCCGGTCGACGACCTGCGCGATGGCCTGGCGTACGGCCTTGCGTTTCGCCCAGGGGTCCTTCGGGTTGAACACCAGGTAGTTGATGTCGGTGCCGGTGCCCTCGACGAGCTGGATCTCCTTCTCGTTGGAGGTCTTGCTCTGGAGATCGACGACGTCGCCGGCGGCCAGACCGCGGTAGGTCACGTCGATCTGCTCGTCCCGCAGGGCCTTGACCATGGCGCCGGAGTCCTGGAAGTAGCGGATGGTCACCGCGTCGTTCCGGCGCTCGGCGTAGCCCTTGTAACCGTCGTTGCGCACGAGGACGGCTTCCTTGCCGTCCTCGTACGAGTCGAGGCTGTACGGCCCGGAACCGACGACGTCGGTGCCCTTGCGCAGTGAGTTCTCCGGGTAGGCGGCCGGCGAGACGATCGACATGGCGGGGGTGGCGAGCACGAACGGGAAGGTCGCGTCCGGCTTGTTGAGGTGGAAGATCACCTCGCGGTCGTTCGGCGCCTGGACCCGTTCGAGGCTGCCGAGCAGACCGGCGGGGCCGCCGTTGACGTTGATCTTGCGGATCCGGTCGAACGAGTACTTCACGGCCCGGGCGTCGAGCGCCTCGCCGTTGGAGAACTCAAGGCCCTCGCGCAGCTCGCAGCGGTACACCTGGTTCGAGGAGTCGCTGAAGCCGCACTGCTCGGCGGCGTCCGGCTGGGGCTCGCTCGCGCCGGTCTGATAGCTCAGGAGCGTCTGGTAGACGTTGCGGAACAGCTCCCAGGAGCTGTCCCACGAGGCGGCAGGGTCGAGCGTGCTGGGGGCACTGGTGGTGCCCACGACGATCGGCCCTTCGTCCTCCGGAGTGTCGGACGACAGCACGCCGCATCCGGCGACCAGGGACGATATGGACGCGATGGCCGCCACCCGCCGCAGGCATCGGTTCCGGTTGAACACGCGCACGCTCCTCGATCTGCCATACCAAGGGTCGGCAGACCATACCGCAGTGCTGCGCCCGCTGACCCGCCCCGGGGCATGACTCCTTGATCGATAAACCTTTGACGACGTTGTCATCGCCCTTTGCCGTGCCTTTACGCGCGCACGGGCACCGCCTGCGGGAAGGGGGCGCCCGTGCCGAGCCGCGTACGCGCCGGTGTCAGCCCGTGCCGGCGTTGAGGAAGATGCCGCCGTCCACGACGAGCGTCTGGCCGGTGACCCAGTCGGACTGCCCGGAGGTGAGGAACGCGGCCGCACCGCCGATGTCGGAGGGCACGCCGAGCCTGCCGAGCGGGTAGGCCGCGGCGGCCTCCTCCTCCCGGCCCTCGTACAGGGCCTGGGCGAACTTCGTCTTCACGACAGCCGGGGCGATCGCGTTGACCCGCACCTTGGGCGCGAACTCGTGCGCGAGCTGCACCGTCAGGTTGATCATCGCCGCCTTGCTGACGCCGTACGCGCCGATGAACGGCGAGGGCGAGAGGCCGGCGACGGAGGCGATGTTGACGATCGCGCCGCCGTTGTCCTTCTGCCAGGCGTGCCAGGTCCTCTGGGCGAAGCCCAGAGCCGAGACGACGTTGGTCTCGAAGACCTTGCGGGCGACGTTCAGGTCGAGGTCGGCGATCGGCCCGAAGACCGGGTTCGTCCCGGCGTTGTTGACCAGGAAGTCGACGCGGCCGAAGGCCTCCATCGTGCGCTCGACGGCGGTGGCCTGGTGGGCCTCGTCGTGCGCCTTGCCCGCCACGTAGATCACGCGGTCGGAGCCGAGCCGCTCGACGGCCTCCTTGAGGGCGTCCTCGTTGCGGCCCGTGATGCACACGCGGTCGCCGCGTGCGACGAGCGCCTCGGCGACGCCGTAGCCGATGCCGCGGCTGGCGCCCGTGACGAGGGCGGCCTTGCCGGAAAGTTCCACGGAAGTCATGTCTGCCGTCCCTTTAGTCGAGCGGTCCGCCGGCCACGTACAGCACCTGGCCGGAGACGAACCCGGCCGCCTCGCCCGTGAAGAAGGCGATGGCGTTGGCGATGTCCTCCGGCTCACCGACGCGCGCCACCGGGATCTGGGTGGCGGCGGCAGCCTTGAAGTCCTCGAAGCCCATGCCGACGCGGTCGGCGGTGGCCTTGGTCATCTCGGTGGCGATGAAGCCGGGGGCGACGGCGTTGGCGGTGACGCCGAACTTGCCGAGTTCCTTGGCGAGGGTCTTGGTGAAGCCCTGGAGCCCGGCCTTGGCGGCCGAGTAGTTGACCTGCCCGCGGTTGCCCAGCGCCGAGGACGACGACAGGTTGACGATCCGGCCGAATCCCGCGTCCACCATGTGCTTCTGGCAGGCCTTGGACATCAGGAAGGCGCCGCGCAGGTGCACGTTCATGACGGTGTCCCAGTCGGAGACGCTCATCTTGAACAGCAGGTTGTCGCGCAGCACGCCCGCGTTGTTGACCAGGATCGTCGGCGCGCCCAGCTCCTCGGCGATCCGCGCGACGGCCGCCTCGACCTGCGCCTCGTCCGAGACGTCGCAGCCGACCGCGATGGCCTTGCCGCCGGCGGCGGTGATCTTCTCGACGGTGTCCTTGCAGGCGGCTTCGTCGAGGTCGAGCACGGCGACCGCGCGGCCCTCGGCGGCCAGTCGTACGGCGGTGGCGGCGCCGATCCCGCGCGCGGCACCGGTGACGACGGCGACCCGCTGCTCAGTGGTGGACATGACTGGTTCTCCTCAGGTGTCTCAGGTGAGCGACCGCTTAGTACCTTCAGTGGAGGTGACGCTAGAAGCCTTGGCACGCGGTGTCAACGGCCGGGCTCGGCATGTGATCCATTCCCCGCGCCCACGATGCGCGCCGGGACGCACTCGTCCGTCACCCGGGCCCCTCGAGCCCTCTCCGGCCACTCGATCGGACTACGGCTGCGCGCCACCGCGTCATCGACGAGGACCAGGGCCCGGCCGACGGCATCGCATGTGGGGTGCTGCCTCGCCGAGGCGGTCACAGCTGGGGCGGGCGGTCATCGCACCAGCAGGTCCAGCAGCCGCTCCGGCTCCGACGCCGGGTCCGTGGTCAGGCCGGTGTGGACGGGACCGGGCCGGACGATCGTCGAGCGAGGGGCGACGAGCCAGCGGAAGCGGCGGCCGGGGGTGTCGCCCTCTGCCTGGCCGGCCGCGGGACCGCCCGCGCACATGCCCTCCACGGCCCGCAGCGCGGCGCGGACGCCGGCCACGTCGGCCCCGGGGTCGAGGGCCAGCAGGCGGGCTTCGTCGAGGTGGGTGCGGGCGCCGACGTAGGACTCGGCGCGGCAGTAGACGAGCACCCCGGCGTTGATGCACTCGCCGCGCTCGACGCGCGGGACGACGCGCAGGACGGCGTACTCGTAGATCTGGCGGTCGCGCGTCCCGCCCTTGATGATGTGCCGGTCGCTCACTTGATCCCCTGGATGCGGTCGTGGATGACGGCGGCCCGTGCGAGCAGCGGCCGCGCGTAGGCCTGCCTCAGGTCGTCCGGCGTGCCGAAGCCGGGCTCGCCCGTCAGCCAGGCGTCCGGGATCTGCGCGGTGACGTCGGCGAGCAGTTCCTCGGTGACCCGGGGCGCCAACTCGGCCGCCGCGGCGGCGACATCGGGCGCGAAGGGCGCCAGGGCATGGTCGGAGGCGTCGTACGGGCGGGCCGCGGAGGCCTCCGCGCCGGGCCAGTTGTGGTGCCAGATCATGGTCGCCCCGTGGTCGACGAGCCACAGCTCGCCCCGCCACATCAGCAGGTTGGGGTTGCGCCAGGACCGGTCGACGTTGTTGACCAGCGCGTCGAACCAGACGATCCGCCCGGCCTCCTCGACAGTCACCGCGAAGGCGAGCGGGTCGAAGCCGAGCGCGCCGGAGAGGAAGTCCATGCCGAGGTTGGTGCCGCCGCTGGACCTGAGCAGGCTCTGCACCTCCTGGTCGGGTTCGCCGAGCCCCAGCTCCGCGTCGAGCTCGACCGTGACCAGGCGTGGCACCCGCAGCCCCAGCCGGCGGGCGAGTTCCCCGCAGACCACCTCGGCGACGAGCGTCTTGCGCCCCTGTCCCGCGCCGGTGAACTTCAGGACGTACGTCCCGGAGTCGTCGGCCTCGACGAGTCCCGGCAGCGAACCGCCCTCACGCAGGGGCGTGATGTAGCGGGTCGCGGTGACCTCTTTCAGCATTTCCCAGGCCACCCATCTCTTCAACCTTGCAATCCACGACCACCATGGAGGGGCGTAGCAGCGGGAATCGCCCGTCAACGGCCCTGGGGAGAATCCGGGGAGTTCCGACCGGCATGCGGTTCTCCCTGCTTCCCGAGCAGTCCGTCGATGGCGGCTCGCCCTTTGCTTCCGGCCTCTGGCATGAAGTGAGCATAGTAACCAAGGGTGATCGCGGGCGAGGTGCCCGAGCCACGTCGCTGACCTCGGGCGGCTCGTCAACTCCAGGCGACGCCCGGCCTCGTCGGTCTCGGCAGCCAACTCGGCTGTGTACTGGTTGACGTCGGCTTCCGGGGCGGCGGCGAGCATCCGGTCCCCGGATCAGAACGGGCGGCGGGTGGCCGTGGGTTGACCCAGCTCAAGGTCCCCGAGGCGAGGTCGAGGTCGGCCAGCACGCCGGCGTAGCAGCTGTGGTGGGACCGCTCGAGCAGGGCAGCTTCGATGGCGGCGCCCGCTTCGGCGAGGCCGCCGCCGCGGCGGCGACAGCGGTGGCTGCGACAGGCGGCGATGGCCGGATTCGCGGTCAGCGCCCTGCCGTCGGAGCACGCCTGCGGCGGCATCAGGGGCCACCGCGTCGCGGCGGAGGGGCTCATCGGCTGGTGTGCGGGGCAGGCGGGCACAGGAGCCGCTGTAGCCGCGCGCTTGGGCACCAGCAGCAGTCCCCCGTAGGGATGCGAGGTCCTGCATCGCCTCACGTCCGGGTCATCAGCGGCAGCCGTGGAGGACGGAGACCGCTGGTGGAACGGCCGGGTTCGGCGGCGCGCCTTCCACCACCCACGCGGACACTGTGCGCCCGTGCGGACCGACCGCAGGCGTCGCGGCCCAGAGCGTGGGCGACCTGTTGGCCGGCGCATGAGCCGCACCGGCCAACAGGGTCCGCCGCAGGGTGCTCCTAGGCGGCCCCTCCGGGACCGGGCATCCCGCGGTCGCCCACCGTTGACCGTGGCGAGCGGTCCGCGCGGGCGGCGGCGCTGGCTGCCAGGGCCAGCAGCAGGGCGACCGCACCCACGATGATGTTGTTGACGACACTCCTCGTCGTGCTGACGTCACCTGCGATCACCCACGGGGCGAAGATGGTCCACACACCGAGGGCGCAGGCCGCCCACGCCATGCTGTGTGTGCGCTCGTAGGCCCGGCCGAAGCCGCCGCTCATCAGGAGGGCGTACGCGATCCCGACGATCACGTTGGTGACGGCCAGCCTGGAGAGATTGTCGAACCCCGCGATCCACGGCGACGCCGCCAGGTAGATGCCGGTGAGGAAGGCAAAGGTCTCGACGGCCTGTGCCCGGGGTGTGGTCGCTGCGCGTTCGGCCATCTCGTGGCGGGAGCGCATCTCGACGATGTCGGGGTGCGTCTCCATGGATGGCCGGGGGGAAGTGGTCATTCCTGTCACCTCCCAGGTGGCAGATCGATGTCCTGGCAAGAACGAGTACCCAGGCCGCACGAACGAACCGTCCCACTTGCCGGCGACCTTGGCACCGGGTGGAGGTCTGAGCCGCAGGTGGTGCCCGCGATCAACCGTACGATCACGTCCTGCTCGTTGCGCAGGACGGCCGACCCGGCAGAAAACGACCGCAGGGGAATGACCGCAGGCGACGGAGCCGCGGCGGCGTTGTCACGGCCAGGTGGGGTACTCCGCCGACACCGCTCCTCATCGGCAGACGGTGAATCGGCACACGGCGAAGACACCTCCCCGGCAGAGCCCTGGGGTCACCGGGTTCCGCGTGTGCGCAGCCGGCCGTCCGCCCGCCCTCCCGTCTGTGCCGGGTCAGCGGAGGGCCGGATGACGGCGAAGCCGTATAGGCGGCGCGGCTGGTCGCGGAAGCCGCAGCGAAGGCACCCGCCGAGGAGGTTCCACGGCGGGTGTGCGGGGCGGTGTGCGCAGGGCTGGGCATGGACGGCACCACCCTTTCGCTGCTCACCGACACCCCTTCCCGCCAGTTTCTCGCCGCCTCGGACGACGCGCCGCTCCTGCTGGAGGAGATCCAGTTCACCGTGCTGGAAGGCCCCTGCATCAGCGCCGCGCACTCCGGTGAACCCATGGCGGTGAACGACCTGCGTGAGGAGCTGACGCCTTGGCCCCTCTCCGGTGCGACCATGCGCGAGAAGCTGCCGCAGGTGGCGCCGGTGTACGCGCCCCCGTTTTCTTCGGCGACTACGTCCTGGGAACGGTCGACCTGCTGGCGCTTCGTTCCCACGCTCTGAGCAAGGAGGCCCTGGAGCAGGCGTCTCACGTGGCCGATGCCGTGGCGGCCGCCCTCCTGCCGACCCGCGAGATGATCATCACCGGGGCCCAGGCACCGACCTGAGAGCCGGAAGAGGCCGTCCGCGCCCACTGGTTCGACACCGCGCGTGCCGTCGGCGCCCTGGTGACCCGGCGGAGGCTCACACCCGAGAACGCGCTCGCCCTCATGCGCGCCGAAGCCTTCCGCACCGGCAAGTCACTGTCGGACATCACCGGGGATGTCCTGCGCGGCCCGTGAGCCCGGCAACGGCCGGTACGAGGTCATGACGACTTCTTCGGGTCCTTGTCGCCGAACAGGCTGCGCGGCATCCCTGCCGCGAAGCCGACGCACACGGCGCACGCGCCGGCCGCGCGCTCTCACACCGCTCTCACCGACTGTACGGACCGGCCCGGACGGCCCTCGCGCAGCGGCGCGATGAAACGGGTCGCTCGGCGACGGCCTCGCGGCGGCGGCCCGGAACCCGACAGCGAACCGACAGCTCCGCTTTACCCATGTCCTTCCGCGAACCGGTCAGGATTTCGACATGGTCTGAACAGCCGGTCCCCAAGGGCCGTACCTCTCGGCAGATCAGGAATCCCCGGAAGGAACGTCAGCATGACCAGCGAATCAGTTCAGCCGAAGTCGGGGCCGAGCCGCCGCACCCTCGTGGCGGCGGTGGGCGCGGCAGGGCTCACCGTGGCGCTGACGGCGTGCGGCTCGGAGGACGAGGCGCCCGATCCGTCCACCGGACAGGGCGCCGCTGGCGGCGGCGCGTCGAACGAAGGGGGCGGCTCGTCCACCGGAGCGGGAGCCGGTGGGGCGGTTCTCGCGAAGACCGCCGACATTCCCGAAGGAAGCGGCAAGATCTTCAAGGACGAGAAGGTCGTCGTCTCGCAGCCGACCGCGGGCGACTACAAGGCCTTCTCGACGATCTGCACCCACCGGGACTGTCCGATGGTGGACCTCAAGGACGACATCATCTCCTGCACCTGCCACGGCAGCCGGTTCTCCGTCCTCGACGGCAGTGTGAAGAAGGGGCCGGCGGTCGAACCGCTGGCGGCCAAGCAGATCAGCGTGGAAGGCGACTCGATCACGCTCGCCTGATCCCGCGCGGGCGCGTGAGACATGCCAGCACCTCGTCCGTGGTCGCGACCGTGGCGACCAACGCGAGGGTGTGGCGGATCATCACGGGGGTGTAGTCCGAGGGCACCCCTGCGATGGCGTCCGCCGGAACGACGGCGGTGTAGCCGCGGTTCACGGCGTCGAACACGGCGTTGGGAACGGCCACGTTGGCCGAGACCCCGGTGACGATCAGCGTGCGGCAGCCGAGGTTGCGCAGCAACGGGTCGACATCGGTGCCCTGGAGGGGCGACAGCCCGTGCAGGCGCCGTACGACGAGGTCCTCGTCGGCGACCTCGATCGGGGCCGCGACCCGCACCGCCCGAGTGCCGGACAGCTGCTGGACGGGCAGGCGTTCGGCGGCCCGGAACAGGCGGGCGTTGCGGCTGGCCCCGCGGCCGTCGGGGCGGCGCTCGGCGATGGCGTGGACGACCTGGACGCCGCCTTCGTGGGCGGCGGCCACCAGTCGCGCGACGTTGGCGAGCACCCCGCCTGCGCGGACCCCCTCGGCGAGTTGGGGCAGAGCGCTGTCCACTCCGACGACGCCCTCCTGGCACTCGACGGTGAGCAGCACGGTGGTCCGCGGATCGAGGAGTTCGCTGAGCTCTGCGTGCGCGGGCACGGTTCCCCCTGGGCGCCGGCGGCTGGGCGCGTGAGCGTAACCACCATTGCGCATGGACGGAAGAGAACACATCCTTTTCTGACGTGATGTCAGAGGATCTCCTCTGACACGACGTGAGAGAAGAAAGAGGGGGAGCATGACCGTCACTCAGCAGCGCCGGGGCCGGAAGATCATGATGACGCCCGGCGAGCTGGACGATTTCCTCGCCACACAGCGCACCTGCCGGGTCGCCACGGTGTCGGCCGACGGCGCCCCGCATGTGAGCACGCTGTGGTTCGCCTGGGACGGCATCTCGATGTGGCTGTACTCGGTCGTGCGCAGCAAACGGTGGACCGACCTGCGGCGCGACCCGCGGGTGGCGATCGTGGTCGACACCGGCGAGGAGTACGACGAGCTGCGCGGCGTCGAACTGTCGGGCACCGTCGAGTTCGTGGGCGAGATCCCGCGCACCGGTGAGCTGCGCGCCGAACTCGACGTCCCGGAGACGCTGTTCGCCCGGAAGAACTTCGGCCTGGAGGAGATGCCGCACGACGGCCGGCACGCCTGGATGCGACTGACGCCGCAGAAGATCGTCTCCTGGGACTTCCGCAAGCTGGCGGCGCAGTAGGTGAGACGCGCCCGGCCCGGCGCGGGGCGGGGGGGGACCTCGGCGCCCGCCCCGGCCCGGGGCTCAGCCGAGGCTCTCCCCCGCCGCCTGGAGGGCCTTCACCGCGGCCCGGATCGACGGGCGGCGGTCGGCGTCCGCGCGCCAGACCACGTACACGTGCCGCCGGACCCGCTGTCTGACTGGGACGGTCACGACCCCCGCGGGCACGGGGCGGCGGCCCAGCAGCGGGGCGACGCACACACCGAGGCCCGCGGCGACCAGCGCGAGCTGGGTGTGGGTCTCGGCGGCACGGTGGCCCACGAGCGGCTCGATGCCCTTCGAGCGGAGCGTGAACATCAGCCACTCGTGGCAGAACTCGCCCTCGCCCCAGGTGATCCACTCGTCGTCGGCGAACTCCGCGAGGTCCACCTCGTCACGCCCGGCGAGCCGGTGGTCCGCGGGCATCGCCACATCGGCGGGGTCGTCCATGATCGGCGCCTTGACCAGGCCGTCGGGCAGGGCCATCGGCTTGTTGTACCAGTCGAGGACCACGGCGAGGTCGAGGTCGCCGCGCACCACCCCGGCGAGGGCGGCCTCCGGTTCCAGCTCGCGGGAGCGCAGCCGGAGCGCGGGATGCCGCTCGCGCAGCGCGGACAGCGCGAGCGGGAACAGACCGCGGGCGGCCGTCGGGAACGCCGAGAGTCTCAGCTCGCCGACGACCTGTCCACGCTGCGCCTCCAGGTCGGACTGGGCGAGCTCGACCTGGGAGAGGATGCGCGCTGCGTGCTCGGCGAGCAGCCGGCCCGCGTCGGTGAGCCGCACGCCCCGGCCGTTCTTGGCGAGGAGCTGCTGGCCGACCTCCCGCTCCAGCTTGGACATCTGCTGGGAGACGGCGGACGTCGTGATGTGCAGCCCCTCGGCCGCGCCACTGACCGAGCCGTGCCGGGCTAGGGCGTCGAGGGTACGCAAGCGCTCCAGGTTCAACATGTAAGCAATGCTACGCAATACCCGGCGCGAAATCTCGATTGTGCTACGAAGTCCCTGTCCGCCATCGTGGTCCCCATGAGCACCGTCACCACCCCCCGCCAGGTCACCACCGCCTCGGGCGACCGCCCCCGTCGCCGTCTCGACTGGCGTCTCCGCTTCGCCGCCCTGTCCCTGATCTGGGGCTTCAGCTTCCTCCTCATCAAGGTGGGCACCGAGGGGTACGCGCCCTTCCAGGTCACGCTCGGGAGGCTGGTGTTCGGTACGGCGGTGCTGGCCGCCGCGATGGCGGTGCGCCGCGAGCGGCTGCCGCGCGGGGCGCGCACCTGGGGGCATCTGACGGTCGCCGCGTTCCTGCTGAACGCCCTGCCGTTCTCGCTGTTCGCGTACGCCGAGCTGACCATCCCGTCCACGCTGGCGGGCATCTGCAACGCGACCTCGCCGCTGTGGGGCATGGCGCTGTCCCTGGTCGCCCTGTCGGAGGACCGCCCCACCCGGGTCCGGGTCGCCGGACTGGGGCTCGGCTTCCTCGGAGTGCTCACGGTGCTGGGCGCCTGGCAGGGCTTCCACGGCCTGGACACCACCGGCACGGCACTGGCCCTGCTGGCCTCCCTCAGCTACCCGATCGGCTGGATCTACGTCCGGCGCACCCTGGCAGGCACCAGCCACTCGCACCTGTCGATGACCGGCGCGCAGTTGCTGCTCGCCACGGTCCAACTGGCCGTCGTCACCCCGCTGTTCACGACCCTGCCCACCAGCCTGCCCGTCGGGCCGCTGCTGGCGATCGCCGCCCTGGGCGCACTGGGCACGGGCCTCGCCGTCCTCCTCCAGTACGGCCTGGTCGCCGAGGTCGGGCCGACGACCGCCCAGATGGTCACGTACTTCATCCCGGTCATCGCCACGGCCGCGGGCGTCGCACTCCTCGGCGAGTCGCTCACGTGGTCGACACCGGTCGGGGCGGCGATCGTCCTGATCGGCGCGGCACTTACGCAGGTCCGGCCGAAAACTCGAGCGTAGAGGTCGGGCCAGGGCATCCGGTGTGGGGGGTCCGCCAGGGCTCAGTCGTAGAGGCCCGGCCAGGGCCTCGGACGTGGCGGGGCCGACCGGCACCTCCGACTTGAGGGGGCGGCGAACGCCTCGGACGTAGCAGTCCGGCGGACCCCTCAGACTCGGCGGGTCCGGCCAACCCCTCCAACTCGGAGATCCAGCGAACGCCTCGGAC
>NZ_DF968289.1:0-11715 GCF_001270025.1 Streptomyces azureus
GGTGCGGCGGCGCGCCGCGCGGCGGGCGACGGGTTGCGGTCCTCGGCCGGTGTCCTCGGAGTCTGCGCCAGCGGGCTTGCGCACGGGGGCGGGGGCAGGGGCGGGCACAGCGGCGGCGGCCTGTGTCCCTTCCGCGGAGCGAGCCTCAGGCTCCGTGCCCGCACGTGCCGTCCGGGGCTGCTCCTCCTGCGCGTCCGGCTTCTCGTCCTGGTCGCGCTCCTCCCCGGCCGCGTCCGGCTCCTTGGCCTGCTCCCGCTCCTGCTCCTGTGCCGGATCGGGCTTCTCGGCCTCGGGCTCGGGCCGTTCCTTGTCCTCGGTCGCCGGGTCGGGGCCGACCTCCTGGTCGAGCGGTTTCTCGGTCTCCTGCAGGTCCTTGGCGCTGCGGTCCTCGGCCTGCGCGACGGGCCCGCCCTCGGGCGGCGGCGCCTCGCCCTCGACAGGGCCCTCGTCCTGCCCGGGGGCCTTGCCCTCGGGCCCGGCAGCGTCCTCGTCCTGCTCCTGCTCGTTCTGCTCGCGCTCCCGCTCGATCTTCTCGGCCCTGGTCGGCGGGGGCGTCGGGAAGGACGGCAGGGACGGTTCGGGGTCACCGGGTTTCAGCTGCTCGGCGGTCGGTACGGCGCTGAGGTCGAGGTCGGCGTCCGGCAGATGGTCCTCGGGCTTGATCGAGGGCTCCCGCTCGACCTCCGCAGCCCTGCCGCCGCCCTCGTCGCGGCCCTCGACGTCCTCGTCGGCTCCGGCTTCGAGCCCGAGCGGCTTCTCCTCCTCGCGGACGTCGTCCTCGTGCTCGTCCTTCTCGTGCAGGCCGTGCTCGGACAGCGCCGAGTCGCGCTGCTCGGCCCGCTCGTCCACCTTCTCAGGGCGTACGGGGCCGGGCTGCGCCTTGGCCTTCGGCTCCAGTTCCTCGCGCTTTGCCCCGGCGGCGGGCTGGGTCTGCTCGTCGCGCCGCCTGCGCTTGTCGGCGCCGGGCGCGCTCGCCTGCTCAGGGTCGGCCTCCTCGCGTTCGCGCTGCTCCTTGCGCTCTTCCTTGGCCTGTTCGACGCCTTCCTGCTGCCCTTCGGTGCGCCGGTCGGCGGCCTCGTCGACGCGTTCGCGGTCGCCGGCCGCCTGTTCGTCCTCCTGCCGCTGCTCCTCCTTGGCACGCTGCCGGGAGGCGTTGCGCTCGTCCTCCTGCTCCTTGCGCTGTGCCGCCTCCTGGTCCTCGACGGCGGTGTCGGACTGCGCCCGGCTGCGCTTCTCACCGGCCTTCTCGTCGCGGTCCTTGGCGTCCTTCTGCTCCTCGCGGGAGTCGGCGGCACGCTTCTCCTTCGAGCCGCCGGCCGACTCCTGCTTCTTCTTCCACTCGATACGTTCGACGCCGAGTTCTTCGAACAGGTCGATCTCGGGCAGCGGCACGTCGGCGGGCTGCAGTTCGAGCGGGCCGGTGGTCTCCGACTGCTCGACGAGGTCGAGAAGGCGCTCGTACTCGGACGTGAGGAGCCGCCGTTCCAGCCGGTCGACCACCGCGTCCGCCAGTTGCTCGGACATGCGCCCCAGTTGGAGCCGTACCCGGCCGGACGCGTCGGTCGGGTCGCCGCGCAGGGAGCGCATCACACCGTTCGCGAGGCGGTCCACGAGCGTGGCGGGGTCGACGGCCTCGGCCCGCATGCGGTCGGCGTCGACGGTGGCGTACCGCAGCCAGCCGGGCGTCGCCTGCGCCTCCTCCACCTCCGGGGCGGACTCCTCCGTACGAGCCGGCTCTTGACGTACGAGGTCCCGGGCCGCCGACTCGGCCTGCCGCTCGATCGCCTGCTGCGGCAGACTCACCGCACCCAGGTCGCGCCCGGCCCGCAGCGTGCCCAGACCGTGCGGGTTCTGGACGGTGTGCAGCAGCTCGTGGGCGAGCAGGCGGCGGCCCTCGTCCGTGCCGGGCTTGAAGGCGCCCTCGCGGAAGAAGACGTCCTGGCCGACCGCGACCGCGTCCGCGCCGAGCAGGTCCGTCAACTGCCCGGCGTCCCTGCCCGTGTGCAGGCGGACGCGGCTCAGGTCGTGGCCGAGCTGTTCCTCCAGCTCCCGCCGTACGCCGGGGTCGAGCGGCTGGCCCGCGCCGCTGACGATGTCCTTCGGCTCCGGGGTACGGGACTTGGCCGCCCGTTCCTTGCGCTTGCGGCGGCGCTGCTCCGCGGCCTGCTCCGCACGGTCCTGCTGTGTCTGTGAGGTCATCGCGTCACCTCCCCGTGTCCGCTCAGTCCCTCGTGCACCGCGCGCGCCAGCTCCTGGCCGAGGCGGCGTGCGGACAGCCCGGCGGGCAGGGGCGGCAGCCCGGACAGGGCCTCCAGGGCAAGGGCGCCGTCTGCCGCCAGCGGGACGCCGTGCTTCTCCACCAGCCGGCTCAGCTCGCGCTCGAACGCGGCTGAGACCCGGTCCGGGTCCACCCGGAAGCCGTCGAGGACGAGTTCGCCGATCTCCACGCGTATCGCCGAAGGTTCCCTGCTCACACCCATCCCCGCACCTCCGCCGGCGTCAGTGACCGCTCCAGCTTCAGGTACTCCGTACGGGCCGCCGCCAGCATGTGCCGCATCTGGAGCCGGTCGCCCTCCTCGGCGGCGAGGAAGGCGCCGGACAGGGCGATGTTGCGGATCGAGCCGCCGGCGACGGTGAGCTGGGCGAGGAGCTCCGGGGCGATGTCCTTCACCGGGGCCTGCGGTGGCAGGACTCGGCGCCAGATCTCGGCGCGTTCGTGCTCGGCCGGGAAGGGGAAGTCGACGACGAAGCGGATACGGCGGAGGAAGGCGTTGTCGAGGGCCTTCTTCATGTTGGTGGTGAGGATGGCGAGGCCGCGGTAGGCCTCCATCCGCATCAGCAGATAGCTGACTTCGAGGTTGGCGTACCGGTCGTGGCTGTCCTTGACCTCGCTGCGCTTGCCGAACAGCGCGTCGGCCTCGTCGAACAGCAGGAGCGCGCCGCCTCGTTCCGCGGCGTCGAAGACCCTGCGGAGGTTCTTCTCCGTCTCGCCGATGTACTTGCTGACCACCTGGGAGAGGTCGACGATGAAGAGGTCCAGGCCGAGCTCGTTCGCCATGACCTCGGCGGCCAGCGTCTTGCCGGTGCCGGAGCCGCCCGCGAACAGTGCCGTGACGCCGAGGCCGCGGCGCAGCGTCCCCGCGAATCCCCACTCCTGGTGGACCGTCGGGCGCTGCCGTACGTGCGCGACGATCTCGCGCAGCACGCTCGTCTGCCGCTCGTGCAGGACCAGGTCGTTCCAGCCCGCCTGGGGTTCGATGCGGCGGCCCAGCTCGTCCATTCCGATCCGGGCCTCGTCGAGGCCGGCGCGCCAGGCGAGTTCGGCGGCGTCGAGCTCGTCCTCGTGCGGCAGGTCGCGGCGTACGGCGGCCGCTGCGGACCGTACGACGTGCGGTGGTAGCTGGAACTGGGCGACCAAGGAACGGAGTTCGCCCTCGTCGAGGTCGGCGATGTCCTCGAAGGCCGCTGTCCAGAGGCCGAGTTGCTCCTCCTCGTCCAGGCGCGGCACGGTCACGCGCGCGCCGTGCGGCCGTTCCGAGCGCAGGGGGTCCTCGCTCGACACCACCATGGGTACGGCGGCCCCGGCCAGGAACGCCTCGGTCGCCGACCGCTGGTCGCGGTCCAGCTCGCCCACCTCGACCAGCAGCGCGGCGGGCAGCAGGATCGCCTCGCGCTGCCACAGCCGGGCGAGCCGGTCGCGTTCGACGGGGTCGGTCGGGACGTCCTCGGCGCCCATGGCGTAGAGCCCGAGCCCGGAGCGGGCGGCAGCCGCGGCGGCGATGTCGGCCCGGCTGCGCAGGTCGCCGCCGGTCACCTGTACCAGCAGCGGCGCGTCGGGGCTCGTGCCCGTCGTCCAGCCGGCGGCGACCCGGTTCGCGGCCAGGTCGTACGACGGCGGCAGCGTGTCCGGCACCGGTGTGCGGCGCAACTGGCCGTGCAGCCGGGCGTCCAGGTAGGGCGAGTCCAGCAGGAAGTGCAGGATGCGTTCGTCGAGGCGGAGCCGGGAGGTCGTCAGGCGCGACTCGTCGTCCAGTTCGACGATCCGCCAGCGCCGCAGCGGGGACACGGGCGTGAGCGCGCTCCAGTGCGGCTCGTCCAGCGCGGCCAGCGCGAGCGAGAGCGTGGGGTACGCCCGCTCGGGTTCACCGCAGGCCGCGGCGCAGCGGGCGGCGGTCGTGGGGTCCAGTTCGTCGGCGGCGGTAAGGAGGATCAGGTCGCGTTCGAAGGGCGTGAGGCCGAAGCAGGTGACGAGGGCGTCGAGGGGGGCGGTTGTGGGGGCGGGTGCGGCAACGACCGCGGTGGTGGCCGGTGTGGGGGCTGAGGATACAAGGGAGCCCGTCGAGGTGGATCCCGCGGCGGCGCCCGGGCGCACGGCGGGGTCGCCCATGGCGGACTCGGTGTCCCTCGCGTGCTCGGGAGCGGCTCCCGCTTGCCTGTCGGCGGCCGCGGGACGCGTCGGCCTCGCCGCATGCCCGGCACGTGCGGCGTGGGCGTCGACCCGGGCGAGGACGCGGCCGATCTCCGCGGTCAGCGTCGCACCGCCGTCACGGCCGTCGTTGGCGCCCGCCGCGCCCGAAGTTCCCGCTGTGCCCGGCCCGTTCGTCCCCATGTCCTCACCTGCCCCCGTCGTTCCCATGCCGTCTCAGTTCTCGGTGCTCTCGGCCGTGCCGTCCGCCTCCGCGCCGCGGGCGGCCCCGCCCGCCCTTGTCGACCTGCTCGCCTGCGCCGCCTTACGGCCGCGCGCCGGGGCCTTGGCAGGCGCTTTCGCCGGTGTCTTGGCAGCGGACTTGGCAGTGGTCGTCGCGGCGGTCTTGGCGGCCGCCTTCTCGGGAGCCTTGGCCGCGCTCTTCGCCTGGGTCCTGGTCACAGCCTTCGTGGGCGCCTCGTCCCGCTCGGTCCTGACCGCGTCAACCGCCTTGCCGCGTCCATTCACCGACGTACCGTCAGCCGCCTCGGACCCCGTCGCCGTCCCCGGCGGAACAGGTGCCCCCGGCGCCCCGAACGGCAGCACCCGTACGTCCGGCCGCTCCACGGGCTTCGCCGGCACCGGCTTCTCGCGCCCGTCGATGAAGATCAAGGTCGCCTGGTAGACCACCGACAGCGAGTACGGCGTCTGGTGGAGCATCCCCCACAGCTTCGACGTCTCGTCGATGTCCATCACCGTCGGTGTGAACCGCACGCGCTGGGCCGCCTCCGCGAGGTCGCTGCCCGTGAGGTGCGGGAGTTCACCGGACTGTTCGATGACGTCCTTCGGCAGAACCGGGATTTCGTGCAGGGTCCGCACCACGGAGCCGATCAGCCGCTGCCCGACCAGTGTCGTCTCGTCGCCGTACGCGCTGATCAGGTAGTGCAGGTCCAGCGCGGCGGCCGGCCGCTTCACCAGGGTGCCGTCGGCGGCCCGGGTCGGCAGGTCGCTGTTGCGCATCGACGTGTTGGGCGTGACCTGGTAGAGGAACACGTTGATGGTGGGGTGGTCCGGCGGCTCGGCCGGCGGCTTGCGCGGCTCCACCTTCACGGCCTCGTCGAACTCCGGGCCCACGTTGGACGCGAGCAGCAGGGCGAGGGCCTGGGTGACATGGGCGATGGCGAGTGCGTTGCTCATGAAGTCGGTACCTCGGTTCCTCGTTCTGTCATGTCACTCCCGCCCTCGCGCCAGGTACTCCGCCAGGCTCAGGGTCGTCCCGGGCCGCCCAGCCGACGGCGTCCGCTGCCGACTGCCGCCGGACGGCGACGTACCCGCCGTCACCTCCAGCCGCCCGATCTGCACCTGCACCACCTGCTCGGGCGCCCGCGAAGGTCTCCGTGCCGCGGCCTGTCGTACGGCGTCCCGCGCCGCCGCGTGTTCGGCTGCGCTGGGCCGCAGCAAGGCGGCCGCGGCGGCGGGGGGAACGGCGTCCGCGCCCGGGGGGATGGGCGCGGACGCCGTGCTCTGGGTGGAGCCCCGCTCCGGGCGCCCCCGGCCCGCCGCCCGCTGTGCGGCGTCGGCCGCCGGCCTCGGCCCCGGCGCGACGGGTGCGACAGGACGCAGCAGCGGCGCCTCGGGCAGGGCCCTCGGTGCGGGCTGCGGCGCGGGGTCCGCGGGGGCAGGCTCGGTGCGTACGACCGTCCGCTCCCGTTCCGTGTGCGGCCGGGCGGCGGGCGTCGCCGGGCGCGGCGCCTCCCCCTGCCGTACGGCCGACGGTGTGGCGGAGGGCCACAACAGGCCGGTCCCGTCGTCCGGTTCCGGTGCCGTGGCCCGTACCGCCTCCACCCGCTCGAACGGCCCGGGCAGCCGGGGACGTACCCGCACCACACCCGGGCGCGGAACCGCGGCGGCCGGGGCGTGCCGGGCGATCAGCCGGTCGAGGAAGTCGGGAACCGGCGCCCCTTCGGCGTCAGACATCCGCACACAGCTCCAGGTAGTAACGGCGCCGCAGCGGGCTGAGCGCCAGGATCTCCGGCTCGCTCCAGCCGTACGACGTGGCGAGCAGATGGACGTCGAGCAGCAGGTCCCGGGCCCAGGAGTCCAGTTCGGTCCACAGGTAGGAGGCGATGTCCAGCTCGGCCCGGGTGGCCGCGCCGCACTCGGGGCAGGCGACGTTGAGCGTCACGTCGGCGCCCGGGTCGGCGGCCTCGACCGCCTCGGCGATCCGGCGCTGCACCGGGACCGGCAGGTCCTCGGCGGGTACGGCCGCCCCGTCGCGCCGCGCCGAGACGAGGCACCGCGCGAGCAGGGCCGTGCGCGGGTCGGCCGCCCGGGCCGCCGCCGTGAGATCGGCGACACCGGGCAGCCGGAACCGCACGTCCCAGCCATCCTGTTCGACGCGCACCAGGGAGTCACCCGGTGGGCCGGGCTTGCCCAGCGACCGCGCGAACTCCCCGGCGTCCAGGTCGAACTCCATGTCCTCCCCGCACGCCGCGCACTCCAGCCGCACCTGCATCCGCTCCCCGAACAGGGCGCGGCGCAGCGCGAACAGGTCGGCCTCGCGCTCGCCCACCGGCAGCACCGGCAGCACCGCGGCGTCGACGTCCGGGCGTGCCGTGCGGTGCAGCAGCAGGGCGCGCCCCGTCGGTGCCTCGGCGAGACCCGCCTCCCAGGTGGCCAGCAGCTCGGCCGCACCGGTGATCACCATTGCGTCCCCCCTCAACTACCCCCTGCTCAAGCTGGGTTGAGGAACGACGGCTCCTCCGGCTCGGGCACCTCGTAGTCCCGCTCCCAGCCCTCGCACTCGAGCTTCAGCGACTGGATGGCCACCGCGTTGGCGTTGGCGTCCAGTTCGCCGAGGACCTGGTACTCGCTCGGCCAGGTCCGGTACAGCTTGTGGGAGACGGCGACCTGGCCGGCCTCGTTGAGGACCTGGATCACGATGTCCTTGCGGAAGTCGGCGAGGGACACCTCCGAGCCGAGGCCCGCGCCGACCTGCCAGACCTTGTTGGCCCAGCGGTCGAACTCGGGGTCGTGCGTGACGCCGCGCTCCAGGGTGATGCCCTCGAACTCGGAGCGGCCCGGCGACTTGCGCGGGGACGAGGGGTCGCCACCGTGCCGGTGTTTGACGACCTCGGTGGTCCGCTTCAGCGGACTGATCTTGCTGATGCCGGCGACCGTCCGACCGTCCCACAGGACCAGGAACTTGAAGTTCTTGTACGGGTCGAAACGATGGGCGTTGACCGTGAACTCTGCCATCGAAAATGTCCTCAGGGATTCCTAGGAGCGTTCCTTAGAGCGCGAACTGCCCGGACGTCTGCTGGATCTTGACGATCACGAACTCGGCCGGGCGGACCGGCGCGATGCCGACGAGGACGTTGACGATGCCGTTCTCGATGTCCTCGGCGGTCGTGGTGTCGCTGTCGCACTTGACGAAGTAGGCGTCGCGGGGCGTTCCGCCCTTGAAGGCGCCCTGGCGGAAGAGGGTGTGCAGGTACGAGGAGGCGGCGAGCCGGATCTGCTGCCACAGGTTCTCGTCGTTGGGCTCGAACACCACCCACTGGAGGCCTCGTTGAAGGCTTTCCTCCACGTGCAGGGCGAGTCGCCGCACCGGCACGTACTTCCACTCGCTGTCGAGGGCGTCGGAGCCCTCCAGCGTGCGCGCTCCCCAGACCACCGGGCCGGTCGCCGGGAAGGTGCGCAGGCAGTTGACGCCGAGCGGGTTGAGCAGGCCGGTCTCGCGGTCGGTCAGGTTGACCGTCAGCGAGTGCACCCCGGCGAGCCGCGCCTCGGTGCCGGCCGGGGCCTTCCACACGCCGCGCTCGGAGTCCGTCCGGGCGATGACGCCCGCGACCGCGCCGGACGGCGGGAAGGAGCGCAGCCGGCCCGTGAGGGGGTCGGTGAGCTGGAGGTGCGGGAAGTACAGGCCCGCGTGGTTGCCGCGCACGGCGTCGAAGGCGGCGAGCCCGGCCCGGGCGGTGTCGACGCTGACCCAGGTGCCCGGCGCGTCGACCAGCAGGAAGATCCGCCGTTCCTGGCACAGCCGCTGGGCGGCCGAGACGACGGTGACGGCGTCCTCCGTCTTTTCGTACGCCGCGAGTTCGGGCAGCACGAGGAGGTTGACGTCGGCGACGCCGCGCAGCGCCTGGATGCCGGACTTGTCGGCCTCGGAGCCGATGAGGTCGCGCGCTCCGGGCGCCTCGCCGTCCTCGCCGCCCTCCAGCGGGAAGACGGGTGGGTTGACCGAGGCCTCCAGGCCCAGGTCGTTGGCGCACTCGCCGAGGAAGCGGACGACGTCCTCGGGGTCGGTGGAGCCCGCGACGACCTGGACGCGCCGGCCGAAGGCGGTGACCTCGGCGCCCGCGAAGGCGTGCTTGCCGGGTGCGTCGGGCAGGGCGCGCAGCTTGCGCTCCAGCAGCAGCGCCAGCTCGGCGACGGAGTGCGGGGCCTCGCCGTCGCAGTCGGGGTCGTAGAGCGTGAACTCCCGCTCGACGTCACCGATCTTGACCGTGAGGTCCACGGCGAGGTCGGGCAGTTCGTGCCCGAACGGCTTGGAGACGGTGCCGGACGGGTCGGGCCGGCCCTCGCCGACGACCTCGACGCGGATCAGCCGGGAGCCGGCGTTGACGACGGTCTGTACGTACCGGCCGTGGGACGGGTCGACGGACAGGCCGGTGAAGCTCTCGCGGGCCTCGCCCTTGGCGTCGTGGACGCGCAGGTTGAAGGTCTCGTCGGGGCAGGGCGTGTCGTAGTCGACGGCGACGCGCAGGCCGTTGCCCCACACGCCGGGTTCCTTGGCGTGGACCTTGAGGACGTCGCACGCGCTGTGACCTTCGGTGGACTCCAGCGTGACGCCGGCGGCCTTGCCGCTGCGGGCCTTGGCGACGCGGACGATCACGGCGACGGTGCCGCCGTTGCCGAAGAACTGGTGAACGGCGTAGCCGACGGCGCTCTGGGCGCTCAACCCCCCGAAGCGGCGCTCGAACTCGGTGAAGCTGGTGACGCGGACCGGCTCGTTCAGCGGACCGCGCCGGGTGTGGCCCACGAACGCGGTCACCGAAGTGGTCAGGGTCGAGATGGTGCGGGTGCTGCTGGGAAGCTCTTCGACGTAGACGCCGGGATACGTCGGCTTGGCGGCGCTCACTGCACTCATCGGCATTCCCCCTCCTATCCCTATCTCGGGCACCGGATGAAGGCACCAAGAGAGGAGGGAGAGACGTTGCGGCCGTGCGCGAGGACTGGCCCCCGCCCGTCGGCGGTGGACACGCGCGCACCTCATCAGTTCCCCCGTCAGTACCCGCGCGTTCGGTCGCACGGGTCAAGCAGCTCGCTTGTGACTCCTGATGCTCAAGTGCTCAACCCACCTTGCTGCGTTCGGAGTTGGCTGAACAAGACGGGTTCTGGCCAGCACAGTGGAAGGTTTTGTGAAGGCAAAATTCCGCGATCCGCACATCCCGCCCGCGCGCCCTCGTGGACTGGTCCACACCTCCGGCCCAGCGGCGGTGAGCGCCGGGCGGAGAGCACGCCTGGGAGACCCCGCATTTCCGGCACCGGCGTCTCATCCGCCCGGCGCGCTCCCCGGCTCCTCCCCCAGTCGTCCATCTCTCGGTGGCCGGTTTCAGCGGGGCGGCATGGACGCGCACGGAGTTGATCGATGCCTTACGGGATCCATCTCCGAGTGCCCCCTTTCGATCGGGACATGCCCGACCCAAACGCCAGGCCGCGCCACCCCTTCCAGCGCGTAGAAATATCTACGAGCATGGCCAGTGCCGGACCGGCACGCGGAGCCCGAGGCTCCGCGGGTCACCGGCCCGTGTCCAGCGTGCGCCCGTAGGGGCGCGACCGACTGTGCCTGGGGTGGCCATGCAGAGCGTGATGTGGAAGCAAGCCGTCGAGTGGCTCGCGGCGGCCGCCCGGGACCCTCAGGAGTGCAAGCGGGAGTGGGACTACGGCACGGGGACGGCGCTCGTGGAGGCGGGGCGGTACTGGGACGTGCTCAGCGTCCCCGACCGGCTCGGGCTGCTCGCCCTGGACCGTCTGTGGCGCGATCCCTTGAAGGTGCCCGGCCCCACCCTGGTGGACTCCGCGGCACGCAGAGTGGGCTTCTTCCTGCCACCCGACCCCGTCAGCGAGTGGGTCGGTTCCGGTGTCCGGCACGTCGGCCGGGGCTCCTGGGTCGCCGTGCCGCCGCCGTACCGGCCCGCCGGGCGCATGGAGTGGCTCGTCCCGCCGGACGGCACGGGCAACCTGCACGCCCCGGGCACGCTGGAGTCGGCCCTGCGGGAGGCCACCGAGGCCCTCGCCGTGCTGGCGCCGGTCAGCGCGGAGCACGCGGTGGCTGACTGCTGGTGAGGCGAGTGCCGTCGGGTGCGGCCGTCCCCGGGTGCCGGCCGACGGTCCATGTGGTGAGGGCGGCCCAGGTCTCGCTCGCGGAGGGTGCCGCGAAGGAGACCCACTGGCCGTCACGGTGCTCCGGGACCTCGTGGCCCCTGGCGTGCCACTCGGCGACGAGCGCCGCGTAGATGGGCGGATGACCCCCGTATCCGCTGGTGAGTTCGGCATACGACCGGGGAGCGGCGTCGTTCCCGAGAAGGCGCCGCGCCGTCTCAGTGCTGTCCATGCCCGGGCAACGCGTCGCGGCGCACCGGTGGTACGCGAGCCGGGCCCCGTACGTCGGGTCGAGTGAACCCGTCACCCGTACGGCGGCACGCGGGCACCGGACAAACATCCAGTCGGGCGATCGCCCGTTCAGGGCAGGGGCGTTCCGGCTCCGGTCGGACGGAACCACGGCGGGCCGGGTCATCGGCGACACGCTCGCTCCCGGCAAGGGGTCCCGGCGCAGCCCTGGGCACTCTTGCGGCTCCTGCGCATTCCGGCGCTCTCCTCGACCCCGGCCGTACGCATCCGGCAACACTGACGTCAGACCGAGAACCGGGCCGGCATCGCGCCCGGAACCGGTTCTCCCGGTACGACGGCAGGGAGAGGCCATGTCACAGCGCCCTGAACTCCGGCAGCGCAGGGCCGTGCTGGAGCACGAGTGGTCCCGCTGGGAGCCGCGGCTGAGCGTCGCGGGCGCGCGGCCGGGCGGCTGCGCGGCGTCGCGCCACTAGTGTCCCGCGCCGGAAGTTCCTAGGTAGTTTCCGCTGAGCTGCGGACGGTCAACGCCCTTGGTCGGCGGCGAGAATCCGACCGCCGAGACGAGACAGATCTACCGACGGATTTCTGGCGCGGCACACTAGTGCTCCGGCAGGCAACGTTCGCCCCGTCGCGACGCCCGGTACGCCCTCTCGCCGCACCGGACGCCGCTCCTT
>NZ_DF968290.1:0-75728 GCF_001270025.1 Streptomyces azureus
GCTAAGCCTTACAGCGCCGATGGTACTGCAGGGGGGACCCTGTGGGAGAGTAGGACGCCGCCGAACAAATATTGAAAAAGGCCCACACCTTACGGTGTGGGCCTTTTTTCGTTTTTCAGGGTTCTTCACGAGGATCTTTCACGACGGCTGGACCAGCTGCGTGTCGTACGCCAGGATCACCGCCTGAATGCGGTCGCGGGAACCGGTCTTCGCGAGGATGCGGCCCACGTGGGTCTTCACCGTCGACTCGGCCAGGTGGAGGCGCGTGGCTATCTCCGTGTTCGTCCAGCCCTTGCCGATGACCGTGAGGATTTCCCGTTCCCGGTCGGTGAGGGAAGCGAGGCGGGGGTCCTCCTGAGGCGATGTTTCCGCAGTCGGGTCGGTCGGCAGGTGATGGACGTAGGCGTCGAGGAGCCGGCGGGTCAGGCTGGGGGCGACAACCGCGTCGCCGGTGGCCACCGCGCGGATGCCGGAGAGGAGTTCCTCGGGCTGGGCGTCCTTGACCAGGAAGCCGGAAGCGCCTGCGCGGAGGCCGGCGTAGGCGTACTCGTCCAGGTCGAAGGTGGTGACGATCAGGATGCGGGTGCGGTCGCCGGCGGCGGTGATGCGGCGGGTCGCCTCGATGCCGTCCAGGCCGGGCATGCGGATGTCCATGAGGACGACGTCGGGGTGGAGCTCGGACGCCATGCGGACCGCTTCGCTGCCGTTCGCCGCCTCGCCCACGACCGTCATGTCGTCCTGGCTCTCCAGGAGCATGCGGGAGCCGAAGCGCTGGAGGGGCTGGTCGTCGGCGATCAGGACCGTGGTCACTGCGGGGTTTCCTCCGGGAGGTGTAGGCGGATGCGCCAGCCCTGCTCGGGGTGCGGGCGGGGGCCGGCCTCAAGTGTGCCGCCGTACAGGGCGGTTCGCTCACGCATTCCGGGTAGTCCACGACCGTCTCGGGACGGGCCGCCGGTTCGGCTGCCTTTGCCTGTGTCCGTGATCGTCACTGTCACGGCTCCCTTGTCCCCGTAGGACAGCTCTATCTCCGCGGTGGCGCCTGCGCCGGCGTGTTTGAGGGTGTTGGTCAGGGCTTCCTGGATGACGCGGTAGACGGTGAGCTGGCGGCCTGGAGGGAGGGTGGGGCTGCCGTGGGTGGTGGTGTGGACGGGGAGGCCCGCGGAGCGGACGCCGTCGAGGAGCTGGTCCAGGTCGGTGAGCCCGGGTTGGGGGGTCAGGTCGGCCTGGTCGTGTTGCTCTTCCTCGCGCATGACGTCCAGGAGGCGACGGAGTTCGGTGAGGGCCTGGCGGCTGGTGGTGGCGATGGCGTCGAGGGCCTGGGCGGCGCGTTCGGGAGACTTGGCGGCCGCGTATCTGCCGCCGTCGGCGAGGCCGGTGATGACGGAGAGGTTGTGGCCGATGATGTCGTGCATCTCGCGGGCGATGCGGGCACGTTCGGCGGCGGTGGCGAGTCGCGCCTGCTGGTCGCGTTCGGTCTCCAGGCGGCGGGCGCGATCCTCCAGGGCCTCGGTGTGGTTGCGGCGGGTGCGGACCGTGATGCCGATGAGGGCGGCCACGGTGATGGACATCAGCTGGGAACCGACCTGCTGGTGCCAGGTGCCCTCCCCGTGGCGGGCGACCGACACCAGGACCGTGGCGATCATCAGGGCCGTCGCCCACCACAGGTCGCGCAGGGGTCGGCGCAGGGCGATGTGGTAGACGACGGCGAGCTGGAGCAGGGCTGCCTGGAGCGCCGCGCCGGTCCAGGCGTTGACGAGGGCGAAGACGGCCATGGCGGCGAGGACGGCCCGGGGGTGGGTGCGTCGCCAGAGGAGGGGGATCGAGAGACCGAGGCTCAGGGTGAGGAGGAGCCAGCCGGGGACGTCGAGGTTGTGGGCGTTGTGGCGCCAGCCGCCACCGACGTAGTCGATCAGGGCCGCTGTGACCCAGAAGCCGGTGATGTGCGCGTCCCACAGCAGGGGGTGGCGTCGGTCGAAGGCGCGCACCCTGCGGGTGAGGCGGTGTGCGTACTCGGTGAGGGGCTCCGGCGCCCGGTCTTCCGGCACAGGGTTCATCGTGAGGGTTTCCGATGCCGCTTGTCAGACGTCTCGGCGTCGTAGGGCCGTCGCTGCCAGCGTGAGGGTCGCCGTCGTCCACAGGACCATGGCGAGCAGGGCGGCGGCCGGGGAGGCCGTGCCGGGCAGGGGCTGGGCGGTGGTGAGGGTTTCCAGGGCCTTGCCGGGGAAGTAGCGGACGGCGTCGTCGAGGATCTCGTACGGGAGCATGGCCAGGACCTCCGGGACGATCATGATGAGGCCGATGAAGGCGCCGATGGCCATCGGGACCGAGCGGACCAGGGCGCCGATGCCGAGGGCGAGGACGGCGAGGAGGGTGAGGCCGGCCGCGTTGCCGACGAGGGCGCGCAGCACGCCGGGGTCGCCGAGGGAGGCGGACTGGTCGGTGCCGGCGAGGAAGGACTGGGCGAGGGGAAAGGTGAGGAGGTTCGTCAGCAGGGTGAGGGGAAAGGCGATCGCGGCCAGGACGGCTGCCTTGGACCAGAGGACGGGCAGGCGGCGTGGGACGGCGGTCATCGTGGCGCGGATCTGGCCCGTGGAGTACTCGCCGGCCGTGGCGAGGATGCCCAGCACGCCGAGGTTGATCTGGGCGAACTGGGTGCCGAGCAGGATGAAGACGACCGTGTCCATCCCGCCTTCGCCGGTGCCGTCGTAGGCGGCTCCCAGGCCCGCGCCCATGGCGGCGGTGAGGGCGCTGGTGGCGATGAGGGTGGTCCAGGTGGAGCGCAGGGTCCAGAGCTTGTGCCACTCGGAGCGCAGGACGCGGGCCGGTGTCACGCGGTAGGGGAGGGTCGCCGTGGTCATGCCGCCGCTCCTTCGAGGGTCGCCGTGTACTCCACCGCGCCGCGGGTGAGGTCCATGAAGGCCTCCTCCAGGGAGGCGGTGCCGGGTGTCAGTTCGTAGAGGGGGATGCCGTGGGCGGCTGCCGTGCGGCCGATGTGCTGGGCGTCCGTGCCGCGGACCTGGAGGGTGCCGGGGGTCTCGGTGGTGATGTCGACGCCGGGTGCGGTAAGGAGGTCTGCCAGGTCGGAGGCCTGTGGGGTGACGACCTTGAAGTGGCCCGCGCCGGAGTCGCGGACGAAGTCGGTGACCGTGGTGTCGGCGAGGAGGCGGCCGCGGCCGATGATGACCAGGTGCTCGGCGGTGAGGGCCATCTCGCTCATCAGGTGGGAGGAGACGAAGACCGTGCGGCCCTCGGCGGCGAGGGACTTGAGGAGGTTGCGGATCCACAGCACGCCCTCGGGATCGAGGCCGTTGACGGGCTCGTCGAGGATGAGTGTGGCCGGGTCGCCGAGGAGGGCGGCGGCGATGCCGAGGCGTTGGCCCATGCCGAGGGAGAAGCCCTTGACGCGGCGGTGGGCGACGTCGGTCAGTCCGGTGAGGCCGAGGACCTGTTCGACCCGTGCCCGGGGGATGCCGTGGGTGTGGGCCAGGGCGCGCAGGTGGTGGTAGGCCGTGCGGCCGGGGTGGACCGAGCGGGCCTCCAGCAGGGCGCCGACCTCCGTGAGGGGTGCGGGATGGGCGGCGTAGGAGCGTCCGCTCACGGTGGCGTGGCCGCGGGTGGGGGCGTCGAGCCCGAGGATCATCCGCATGGTCGTGGACTTGCCGGCACCGTTCGGGCCGAGGAAGCCGGTGACGGTGCCGGGGCGGACGGTGAAGGACAGGTCCGTGACGACCGTCCGGTCGCCGTAACGTTTGGTGAGTTCGTGTGCCGTCAGCATGCTTCGATGCTCGTGCGGGCGGGGGCGGCGGGCGTCGGACCGGCGGTGGTAATCGGGGTGAGGGCTGTCGTACCCGGGTACTACCGTTGCCGGCATGAGCTATGTGATCCGGTCCGTCCGTGCTGATGAGTGGGCCGCGGCGAAGGAGCTGCGGCTCGCGGCGCTGCGGGACCCGGTGGCGCACCTCGCCTTCCTGGAGACCTACGAGGAGGCCGCGGCCAGGCCGGACTCCTTCTGGCAGGAGCGGACGGCCGGTGCCGCCGAAGGGGTGGACGCGAGGCAGCAGATCATCGCCGAGGGGCCGGACGGGCAGTGGGTGGGGACGCTGACCGTGCTCGTGGAGGAGCCCGGGACGACGGACTGGGCCGGGTTTCCGGTGGAACGGAAGCAGGGGCACGTGGTTGGCGTGTTCGTACGGCCCGAGGAGCGCGGGAGCGGGCTGACCGAGGTGCTGTTCGACGCTGCTCTGGAGTGGGCGTGGGGGCGGGGGCTGGAGCGGGTGCGGCTCATCGTGCACGAGGAGAACGGGCGGGCGCAGCGGTTCTATCGCCGGGCGGGGTTCGTGCCGAGCGGGCTGATCGTGCCGCTGGGGGACTCCGGGGAGCGGGAGTTGGAGTTCGTGCTGGAGCGGAGCTCAGCGGGGGCGTCCTTCTCAGACCGGTAGTTCGTCGTGCGGCCAGCGGGCGCGGCCCTGTTCGCGGGAGCGGAGCAGGGCCAGGGTCGGCATGCCCCGGTCCGCTCCGGTGGCCAGCAGCCCCGGGAGCTGGGGGAGCGGGGCCACGGCGGCGATGTCGTCCAGGACGAGCGTGAATGGTGGGTCGAGGCGACCGGAGGATGACCGTTCGGCCATGCGCCGGCCGCGCTCGACCACGCTGGAGACGAGGGCCGTCAGGAGGGGCATCGCGCCCGGCTTCGTCCTGGGGTCCTCGATGGATTCACCCACCACATAAAGCGTGCCCCCTTCGTGGACGAAGGAATCCAGGGCGAGGGCATCAGTTCGGTTGGGCGTGCAGGCCTCGCGGATGTTGACCGTGGAGAGGGCCGCGAGGGCACGGGTCGTCAGCTGCTGGGCCATGTCCCGGCGTTCGGGATGGGCGGTGAGGGCGCCCTCGAGTTCGCCCGCGGAGCCCGGGGCGGCCTTGGGGTTGGTACGGAGGATGCGTACGGCGTCCTGGATCTGGGTGCCCTGGGACCAGCGGTGGACGTGGCGGATGGTGCGGCCGTCGATGGCGGCGGCGTGCAGATAGCTCCGCAGGAGTGTCTCGGCGGTGTCGCTGAGGGCCTGGTCGAGTTTGGCGGTGGGGCGGACGGGGGCGAGGAGGGCGGCCGCCCTTCCCGTGGCTGTGGCCTTGTCCTCGCAGCCGGCTGTAGGGGACCAGTGGAGTCGGGCTGGTGTGGCGCAGAGGTGGGTGGGGTCGTAGAGATGGGTGGGGCCCAGTTTGGCCCGGGCGTCCTTTGTCTCCTGCCAGAGGGCGGGGTTCGAGGTGACGACCAGGGCTGGGCCCTCCGCGTCGCGTACCGCCTGGGTGGCGGTGGTTTGGCGGGACTCCCTCGGGGCTACGAGGATCTTTTCCCAGCCGCTCACCCGTTCCTGGCCGAACAGGGAGGCCGGGGCTGTGGGCGCGGCGACCGGGGTCGGAGCGAGGGGCGCCGTCGGCTCCAGGACGTGCGTGGGCTCGGGGGCTGCGCGGCGGGGGGTAGGGACGTCGTGCTGCGCCGACGCGGCGGAGTCGTGGTGCGTCGATGTCTGTGCGTCGTGCGGCGCGGGTGCTGGCGGTACGTGCTGCGCCGGTGTGGGTACGCCGGGCTGCGCCGAGGCCGGCGCCCTGTGCTGCTCCGCCGCCGGTACCTCGTGCTGTGTCGGCCCTCCTGCCCCGTACGCAGCCCCCGCCGCATCCGGCGGTGTCACAGACGCCGCCCGCTGCGCCGCCGCCTCCTTCTCCGCCCGGCGCCTCGCCCGGACCGCCCGCCACCGGGCCAGCGTGCCCATCACGAACACCGTCAGGACGACCAGGATCATCAGCTGGCCGATGAACAGACCCCAGAACAGGCCGTAGCCCGAGAGTTCGCCGGGGGGTGTGCCGGGCCAGGCGCCGGGGATGTCGTGGGGCTGGGCGATGAGGCCGCGCATGGCCAGGGGCGTGCGTGTGAAGGTGACGCCGGACGGCCAGGAGCCGTGGGCGAACAGGGCGGCGAGGCCGGTGGCCGTCCACACCAGCAGGGTCATGCCGAGGAGGAACGCGAGTATGCCGACCAGCAGGCCGTCGGGGATGCCCCCCTGGGTGTCGTGCCGGCTGCGGCGGTCGTCCGGTCTCACGCGTCCTCCCCCTACGCCACCGTCGATTCGGAGTCGCCCAGGTGGTGCTCCACGAAGGCCGCCGCCCGTTCCTCCGCCTCGAGTTCGGCGGCGTGCAGGGCGTCGTCCTCCGCGAGGTCGGCGGAGGACTCGGTCATCGCGCGGTCGGTGAAGACCAGTGGGCGTTCGGTCTCCGTGACCAGGTGTTTGACGACCTGGACGTTGCCGTTGACGTCCCAGACGGCGATGCCGGGGGTGAGGGTCGGGATGATCTCCACCGCCCAGCGAGGCAGGCCCAGCACGCGGCCCGTCGCCCTCGCCTCGTCCGCCTTCTGGGCGTAGATCGTTCTCGTCGAGGCCATCTTCAGGATCGCCGCCGCCTCCTTCGCCGCCGCGCCGTCCACCACGTCGGACAGGTGGTGGACGACCGCCACGAAGGACAGGCCCAGTCGCCGGCCGAACTTCAGCAGGCGCTGGAACAGCTGGGCCACGAAGGGGCTGTTGATGATGTGCCAGGCCTCCTCGACCAGGAAGATGCGCTTCTTCCGGTCGGGGCGGATCCAGGTGTGCTCCAGCCACACGCCGACGATCGCCATGAGGATGGGCATGGCGATGGAGTTGCGGTCGATGTGGGACAGGTCGAAGACGATGAGCGGGGCGTCCAGGTCGATGCCGACCGTGGTGGGGCCGTCGAACATGCCGCGCAGGTCACCGTCGACGAGACGGTCCAGGACCAGTGCCACGTCCAGGCCCCAGGCCCGTACGTCGTCTATGGCGACGTTCATCGCCTCGGCCGACTCGGGTTCGGGGTGGCGCAGCTGCTCGACGATGTCGGACAGGACCGGCTGGCGGTCGACGATCGTCTCGTTGACGTAGGCGTGCGCGACCTTGAGCGCGAAGCCGGCCCGCTCGTCCAGGCCGTGGCCCATGGCCACTTCGATGATCGTCCGGAGCAGCGCCAGCTGGCCCGTCGTGGTGATCGCGGGGTCGAGGGGGTTGAGGCGGATGCCCATGTCCAGGGCCGCCATCGGGTCCAGGCGGATGGGAGTTATCCCCAGCTCCTGGGCGACGAGGTTCCATTCGCCCACGCCGTCCTCGCCCTGGGCGTCCAGGACGACGACCTGGCGGTCGCGGAAGCGGAGCTGGCGCAGGACGTATGTCTTCTCCAGTGCCGACTTGCCGTTGCCGGACTCGCCGAGGACCAGCCAGTGGGGGGCGGGGAGCTGCTGGCCGTAGAGCTGGAAGGGGTCGTAGATGTAGCCCTTTCCGGAGTACACCTCGCGGCCGATGATGACGCCGGAGTCGCCGAGGCCCGGGGCGGCCGTCGGCAGGTAGACCGCCTGGGCCTGGCCCGTGGACGTGCGCACCGGGAGCCGGGTCGTCTCGACCTTCCCGAAGAGGAAGGACGTGAAGGCGTCGGTGAGGACGGACAGCGGGTCCCGCATAGGTCCTACCTCCGAATGCCGGTGGCGAAGGGAAGGGTGTTCACGAAGGCGCGGTGGTGCTCGCGGTCGCACCACTCCAGCTTCAGGTACGACTTTCCCGCTGAGGCCCTTATCGTCCGCTTGTCGCGGGCGAGGGACTCGGGGGAGCGGGAGGAGACGGTGATGTAGCCGACGAGGTTGACGCCGGCGGCGCCGCTGGCGAGGTCCTCGCCGCGCTGGTCGAGCCGGGAGTTCGCGGCCACGTCGCGCGGGTCGATGGTGCGGTTCATCTTGGCGGCGCGGGACGCCTCGGCCTCGTCGTTGGTCTTCTCGGTGAGCATGCGCTCGATGGCGACCTCGGTGGGTTCGAGGTCCATGGTGACGGCGACCGTGCGGATCACGTCCGGGGTGTGGACGAGCAGCGGGGCGAGGAAGTTGACGCCGACGGGGGTCATCGGCCACTCCTTCACCCAGGCCGTGGCGTGGCACCAGGGGGCGCGGGTGCTGGACTCGCGGGTCTTGGCCTGGAGGTAGGTGGGCTCCATGGCGTCCAGCTCGGCCGGCCAGGCATTACGTTTCGTCATCGCCTGGATGTGGTCGATCGGGTGGTCCGGGTCGTACATGGAGTGGATCAGCGAGGACAGTCTGCTCTGGCCGAGCGGCTGCCGCACGCGGATGTCGGCCTCCTGGAGGCGCGAGCAGATGTCGGTGAGTTCGCGGGCCATGACGACGGCGAGTCCGGCGTCCCGGTCGGCCTTGCCGCCGTGGGCGCGGGCGGCCCGGGCCATGGCGTTGGCCTCGGCGGCGAGGTCGCGGGTGTAGTGCATGCAGGCGACGAGGTAGGCGCGGTGCTGCTCGCTGCTGGTGGACACCATCGACTGGAGTTGCTCGTACGACTGCTGGAGCCACGGCGGTGCCTTGTCGTCCCCGCGCACGGCGACGTCCTTGGCGTGGGCGTCCGGGTCTGCGGGGAGGGTGCGGGCGAGCATCTGGAGGCGGGTGACGAAGCCGTCGCCGTTGGCCACGTGCTTGAGCAGCGTGCCGAAGCGGTCGACGAGGGCCTCCTGGTCCTCGCTGTCGCGCAGGCCGACGCCGGGGCCCTCGATCTCGATGGCGGCGGTGACGGTCTTGCGGTCGGCGTGCAGCAGGACGGCGATCTCGTCGGGGCCGAAGGGCGCGGAGAGCCAGGTGATCCGGCCGATGCCCGGGGGCGGCCCGACCTCGATCTCCCGCCCGTCGAGCCGCGTTCCGGCCTCGATGACGGAGGAGCGGTAGGTGGCTCCCTGCTTCAGGGTCCGCTTGTAGCTGCGGTTGATCTCGAACCACTTGTAGAACGTGCGGTGCTTGTACGGCACGTACACGGCGGCCAGCGCCAGCATCGGGAACCCGGCGAGCAGCACGATGCGCAGGGACAGCACGGGGACGAGGAGCCCGCACATCATGCCGAGGAACGCGCCCACGACGATCAGGGCGATCTCGCCGGTCTCGCGGTTGCGGCCGATGATCGCGTTCGGCCGGGCACGGCCGATCAGATATGTACGGCGGGGCGTGACCGGATGGGACACGTGGGACTCGGTTGTCAACGCCCTTCACCTCCCGTGCGATTGGTACTGCTGTTGCGGGTGCTGCTGGCGTGGGGAGTGTTGACGGGGCTGCTCGAACGGGGTGCGGGTGCGGCGGAGGGGACAGATCCGCCGCCGTTCGAGGTGCGCGAGCTGTGCGCGGCGACTCCGCCGGAGGCCGGGTTGCTGGGGCGGGGGGCGGAGGACTGACTGCCTCCGCCGTTGTTGTCGGCGCGGGAGCTGTGGGTTTTGATGCCCTGCGCGACCAGGGTGGCCGGGGAGCTGATGACCGCGGCGGCCTTGCCCTCGGCGCCCTGCATGAGGCGGTTGTTGCGGGAGCCGGCGATCTCGTCGCCGAAGCCGGGGACGAAGCGGTAGATCATCGCGCTGGCGAAGATGGCGAGCAGGATGATGGCGAGGCCGGAGACGACGGCGGAGAAGGCGTCGGGGCCGTCGTCGGCGGAGAGCGCGCCTGCGAGGCCGAGCACGATGACGATCACCGGCTTGACCAGGATCACGGCGATCATGATGCCGGCCCAGCGGCGGACGTGGCCCCACAGGTTCTTGTCGACGAGGCCGGCGTAGACGACGGTGCCGAGGAGGGCGCCGACGTAGAGCAGGGCGGCGCGGATGACGAGCTCCAGCCACAGCACGCCGGCGGCGAGGATGCTGACCAGGGAGACGACGATCAGCATGATCGGGCCGCCGCCGATGTCCTCGCCCTTCTTCAGGGCCTCGGAGAACGTGCCGAAGAAGGCGTCGGTCTGGTCGCCGGTGGCTTTCGCGAGGACCTCGGTGATGCCGTCGGTGGCCGATACGACCGTGTAGAGGATCAGCGGGGTGAAGGCGGAGGCCAGCACGGTCAGCCAGAGGAAGCCGATGGCTTCGGACAGGGCGGTGGTCAGGGGGACGCCGCGGACGGCTCGCTTGGCGACGGCCAGGAGCCAGAGCAGGAGCGTGAGGATCGTCGACGCGGCGAACACGACGGCGTACTGCTGGAGGAACTTGGGGTTGGTGAAGTCGACGTTCGCCGTGTCCTTCACGGCCTCGCTGAGCTTGCCGACGGTCCAGGAGGCGGCGTCGGCACAGCCCTTGGCGAGGGAGGAGAGGGGGTCGAGGGTGGAGGTGGGGTCTAGGCGGGAGGTGCCGCCGCCGGAGCCGCCGCCACTGCCGGTGTCGCCTTCGCAGATCTCCCGGGCCCTGCCGGAGAGCAGGGAGCAGTTGTCGTTACTGGGTGTGGGCGAGGGCGTAGGGGCGGCGACCGCTCGGCCGGCGAGCAGGACGACTGCGGTCTGCACGGCTGTGAGGGTGGCGGCGAGCTTGGCTGCGCGGCGCGGGCTACCGGGCATACGTGAACCCTCCGAACTCCTCGACGGCCTTGGAGATGTCGTCCGACGTCGACACCCTGTTGTCGCCGTTGACCGGCGCGGGGCCTTCCTTCTGGGAGAAGCTGTCGACCTTCCAGTCGCCGTCGGCCCAGCGCAACTGGAGGGTCATGGTGAACCAGTCGCTGGTGACCGGGTTCTCCGAGCTCTCCCCCGTCATCCCGTAGACGCCCGTGCACCAGACCTCGACGGTGGCGGTGCTGCCCCCGTAGTCGGTGACCTTGGTGCCGACCGGCATGGTGCGGGAGACGTATGTGCTGCCCTTCGGCGCGTTGCCGTTCTGGTCCAGGCCGACCTTGTCCAGGAACGCCTTGTCGTACACCTGGTCGAGGTTTTTCTCCAGCTCGGAGACTCTGCCGGCGTCGAACACCTGACGGACGATCTCGGGGCGCCGTGCGGGCTTGAGGATGTCGGCCGAGACGAGCACCACCGCGTAGTTCGCCGCCGCGCTTTCCGCCCCCTCCTGGTCCTGGGCGAAGCCCGACGGGATGCCGGCGGCCGACTTGGACTGGACGGGGCGTTGGCCGGAGGGGGCCGTGGCTGCTGTTTCCGGTTTGGTGCCCGCGTCGTCCGACGAGGAGGAATCGTCGCCGCCCCGGTTCGCGAAGGCGATTGCCGCGATGAGGAGGACCACTACGCCGACCACCGTGACCAGGCTGCGGGACGACGAGCGGCGGCGGGGGGTGCCGTAGGGGTCGGCTCCGGAGTCGGGCAGGCGGGTGCGGGTCTGGCCCGTGCCGCCGTAGCCGCCGGAGGGCTCGTGCTCGTCACCGAGACTCATGCCGCGTACGCCCCCTCGACGTCGTGCGGAAACACCTCGTACCGGTCGTACTGCTCGTACTCCTCGTACGACGGTAGCCGTGCTGGTTCCCGCGCGGGCGCGGTGTGGTGACTCGACATCAGGGAAACGCAACCTTCGCCGGTGGGCACGACGGGCGGGTGGGATGGAGGGGGAGCCGGGCGTGCCCGGCCGGGGCGGGTGGGGCCCGGCCTACACGGCCATGCCGTAGACGATGGTGAAGAGCGTGCCGAGTGAGCCGATGATGAACACGCCCGTCAGGCCCGCGATGATGAGGCCCTTGCCCTGCTCCGCGCTGAAGGTGTCCCGCAGGGCGGTGGCACCGATGCGCTGTTTGGCGGCGCCCCAGATGGCGATGCCGAGGCAGAGCAGGATGGCGACCGCCATCACGACCTCGATCATCACCTTGGCTTCGTTGCCCAGGCTGCCGAAGGGGCCCCAGTCCGGAGCGATCCCGCCGATGATGGTGTTGATGTCTCCCTTATCGGCCGCAAAGAGCATGTAAGTCACCGCCCCTGTTGGGTAGTTCCGCACCCTCTGCGGTCGTGCAGAGGTCAGGCCTCATTCTCGCCGACGATGACGCTGTCGTATGTCGACTTGGCGTCATTGATTGGCGGGTTTCGTACGAATACCTTGCCACCGTTCCGCGCCGGCCCCTAAGGGGGGCGATGGACGATGTACGAAGGATCGTATGGTCACTCTGTGTATCACGGCAGGTCACGCGGGGCAATGAGGCCTGAGCGAAACCTGTCGTGTGGTTCCGTCGTTGTGCCCTCCTACGACCTGTGTCACCTCTCCGGACCGTTTCTGACGGTCGGTCGGGTGAGCGGTCGACCCGGTGTTCTCCGGGTGAAGGCTACCTGGCGCGGCGAACGGGCCGCGGCTGGATTGCCGCGGCCCGTTCGTCCCCTGCCGGCCTCGGGCCCCCACGGCCCCAGGCGGCGTCACTCGGTGACGGTCTGTCACGAGTGGGAAGCGTCAGCCGGTGAAGGCGCCGACTCCGTTCGGGGTGCCCCAGCCGGTCGGGCCGTCATAGCCCGTTCGGGCGGCGCAGAAGTAGCTGGTGGCGCAGGTGCCGTTGCTGCCGCTGGTGACGTCGTTGAGGGCGGAGGTGTTCGCGTAGGGGAACTTCGCCGGGTAGGAGCCGCTGGACGGGGTGCCCGCCAGCGCGTAGACGCTCGCGATGATCGGGGCGGATGCGCTGGTGCCGCCGTAGGTGGCCCAGCCCTGGCCGTCGGCGCCGTAGGTGTCGTAGACGGAGACGCCGGTCGCCGGGTCGGCGACGGCCGAGACGTCGGCGATCATGCGCCTGGCGCAGCCGGTGTCGGTCTGCCAGGCGGGCTTGGCGTCGTAGGCGGAGCAGCCGGAGCCGGTGCCCTCGGTGCTGCTGGTCTGCCACACGCTCTCGGTCCAGCCACGGGTGGTGGGGGAGGCGGAGAGCCTGGTGCCGCCCACGGCTGTCACGTACTTTGAGGCCGCCGGGTACTGGGCGCCGTAGCCACCGTCGCCCGCGCTGACGGTGATGGCGACGCCCGGGTGGTTGAAGTAGGAGGAGTCGTACGTCGCGTCGGAGGAGGACTCGCCGCCGCCGTAGCTGTTGGAGACGTACTTGGCGCCCAGGCTGACGGCCTCGTTGACGGCGGTTCCCAGGTTGGCCATGGAGGCGGACTTGGCCTCGACGAGGACGATGTGGCAGTTCGGGCAGATCGCGCTCGCCATGTCGAGGTCGAGGGAGATCTCGCCGGCCCAGCCGCTGTCGGGGGCGGGGAGGGCGGTGGTGGAGCCGGTCTGGCTCACTTTCTTGAAGCAGCCGTTCGCCGCGGTGCAGGCGGGAAGGCCGTAGTGCGATCGGTAGGTGGCGAGGTCGGACTCGGCGTCGGGGTCGTCGTGGGCGTCGACGACGGCGATGGTCCGGCCGGTGCCGCTGCTCGTGGCGGCGGAGGTCAGGCCGTAGGCGCGCTGGAGGTCGGAGGGGCCGTAGCCGGAGGGGGTGGAGGCGTCGGCGGCCTTCGGGGTGGTGCCGTCGCGCTCGGCCCGCTGCTTCTGGAAGGCGGTGAGGCCGCCCGTGACGCGCAGGGCGTTGCAGGCCATCTCGCCGGTGTGCCGGGGGAGGGCGCAGGAGCGGGTCCAGGTGACCTTGGAGGGGGCGGCCGGGGCGGCCTCCGCGTGGGCGGCGGTGGTGAGGCCGGTGAGGAGGAGCGCGGCGGTGGCGGTGACGGCGGCGCCTGCGCGGCGCCATCTGCGGCGGCCGGCGGGGGAGCTGTGCGGTGTCGTGCGCAAGGTAGAGCCTCCTGACAGTGGTGGACAGAGGCCTGCGGGTGGGGGTTTCCGCCGGTACGGTTCCCGGCGGGGGCGACCCGCGACGACGATCGCTTGTTGAGTACGTGACAACAAGACGCTTTCGGAATCCTGACTTCCGCCTTACTGAAGCGGGTGCCGGGCTTACCGGTCAGTGACGGGCCCGTGGCCGGGGCATGGGCCCGGCTTGACCCAAGGAGCCCGGATTCGGCGCTGCTTCAGGCCGGTGACACACGTTTCTCTCACCTTCGTCGTGCACAGTGGCGCCGATGAAGCGCGTCCTCTCCATTGCCGTGGTTCTTGTCGCCCTCACCTCCGCGTCCACCGCGGTGGCCGACGACGGTGCCGGGCCCTTCGGGGTGACCGTCACCGCGGGGGCGGGTGCGGGGAGCGGACGGGTCGGGGTGCTCGTCCCCGCCGAGCGGGCGACTCGGCCGGCCGGTGGGCACTTCTGTACCGCGTCCGTTGTGCGTGCTCCGTACCGGAATCTGCTCGTCACCGCGGCGCACTGCCTGGACGGGCGTGGGGGGCTCGTGTTCGTGCCCGGGTATCGGGACGGCCGTGCGCCCTACGGGGTGTGGAAGGTGAAGCGGCGGTTCATGCCCCGTGGGTGGGTCGAGGGGCGGCGGGAGGACAGCGACGTGGCGTTCGCCGTGGTCGCGCCGCGGGGAGGGAAAGGGGTCGAGGACGTCGTAGGTGGGTACCGGCTCGCCACCGGTACGGCGACGGGGGCGACGGCGGTGACCATCACCGGATACCCCGACTCCCGCGAGACGCCCATCAGCTGCACCAACAAGCCGACCGCGCACAGTCCCACCCAGCAGCGCATCGAGTGCCCGGGATTCGCCGGCGGCACCAGCGGAAGCCCCTGGGTGAACGGGGACGGGCAGGTGGTGGGGATCCTCGGCGGCCATGAAGACGGCGGGACGACCCCCGATGTGTCCTACAGCGTGGTGCTCGGTGCGGAGGTGGGGCGGCTGTACCGGGAGGCGGCGGGCGACCCGTGACGGGGCTGTGCGCCGGTTGCCCCCGGCGTGCCGACCCGTGCCGACCCGTGCCGACCCGTGCTCTTGGGTGTTCCCCTTTCCGCCCCGACTCTCCTTCCCGTGATCATTCCGGCGCACGGCGGCCGCCTCTACACTGACCAGGCGACGGACTCCTGGCCGGCGAGGGGCGGTTGACGGTGCGTAAGGCATGGATCGTGGCGACTGTTGCGATCAGCTCCGCCCTGGCCTTCGTGATGCTGCTGGTCGTCGGGGTCTACATCGTCGCCGGGAACCTGGCCAACGGGGTCGGCGGTGGGGCGAAAGCGCTCGCCAAGGGGGCGGTGCCCGCCGCGTACTCCGACCTCGTGCAGAAGTGGGGCAACCTCTGCCCCGCCATCAGCCCGGCCCTGCTCGCCGCCCAGCTCTACCAGGAGAGCGGCTTCAACCCGAGGGCCCAGAGCCACGCCGCCGCCCAGGGGATAGCGCAGTTCATTCCCGGTACGTGGGCCACCCACGGCATTGACGGCGACGGGGACGGGGACCGGGACGTATGGGACCCGAAGGACGCGATTCCCTCTGCCGCTTCGTACGACTGCGAACTCGCGTCGTATGTGAAGAAGGTGGGCGGGAACCTGACCGAAAACATGCTGGCCGCGTACAACGCGGGGGCATACGCGGTGATCAAGTACAGGGGCGTGCCGCCGTACAGCGAGACCCGGAACTACGTGAAGAGGATCACGACGCTCTCCGAGAGCTTCGCGGCACCCGTCGGGCGGGTCGATCCCTCCGAGCAGGCCGCCGGCGCCATCGAGTACGCGCAGAAGAAACTCGGTACCCCCTACCTGTGGGGCGGCACCGGCACCCCTGAGCAGGGCGGACGCTTCGACTGCTCGGGACTGACCCAGGCCGCCTACGAGACGGTGGGCATCAAGCTGCCGCGCGTCGCCAACGACCAGTACAACGCCGGGCCGCACCCCGCGAGGGACGAACTGCTCCCGGGTGACCTCGTGTTCTTCTCGGACGACCTCACCAATTCGCGTGCCATCCGGCATGTCGGCATTTATGTCGGAGGTGGGTACATGATCGACGCGCCGCGAACGGGTGCGGTGATCCGGTTCGACCCGATCGACACCCCCGACTACTTCGGGGCCACCCGGGTGACCGAAGATGGCGCGAAAGCACTGCCCACGACAGTGTGAGCTGAGCGTGAACCCGCCCCCTGAGCTGCGAAGACGTATCTCTCTTCGATAACGTCTGGGTGATCATTCGGTGGAGTGTGGAACGTATCAGCGTCGACCATGCGTTCCTGGTGACGTAGCCGAGCAGACGTGAGTCGGCACGTGTCACGCACGCGTGCAGCGGAAGCGGATCTACAACCACGGGGGTGGCAGGAGCGGCGCACACACAGGTGCGCCGGGAGAGAGACGACGAAGGGGCCGCAGCATCATGGCTGGACTCGCCGAATCCGGGTCGAACCCCGACGTCGACCTGCTCTATGACATCAATGGCCTGGCCAAGGACGCGCCGCCGTGGTTCGACCGGGTCATGGAGTTCGTGGGCGAGTACGGGTTGTTGCTCGCCATCGTCCTGCTCGTGCTCTGGTGCTGGTGGTCCGTGCGGCGCCGGGGTGAGGAGGACGCGGCGTCCTCCGTCGCGGCGCTGGTCTGGGCACCGCTCGCGGCGGGGATCGCAGTGCTGGTCAACGTGCCGATACGGGGTTTCGTGGAGCGGCCCCGGCCGTTCCTGGACCACCAGGGGCTCGAGGTGCTCGTCAGCGGCAAGAACGACTACTCGTTCGTGAGCGACCACGCGACGATCGTCATGGCGATGGCGGTCGGGCTGTTCGTCGCGAACCGGAAGTTCGGGCTGGTCGCGTTGGTGCTGGCCGTGTTCGGCGGGTTCATTCGCGTCTACATGGGTGTGCATTACCCGACGGACGTCGTGGGCGGGTTCGCGCTGGGGACGGCTGTCGCGTTGCTGTTGTCGCCGGTGGCGATGGCGCTGTTGACGCCGGTTACCCGGGCGATCGAGCGGTCGCCTCGGGTGGGGTGGCTTGTGCGGGGGCGCGGGCGCGGGGACGCCGGTGACGGGTCGGATGCGGTGGTTCCTGGGGCTCGCAGTGAGCGGGCCGCGGGGGCGTCCGAGCGGGACCTTGCTGCTTAGTTCTCGGCGTTTTGCTGGGGGTGGGGCGTTTCGCAGCCCGGCGTGGCGGGGTGCCGCTGCGCCCACCCGTGCCGCCCCAAGCGGCACGACTGCCCGCAGCTCAGTGGGCAGTGTGGCCGCAGCTCGGCGGGGCGGGTGGCCGTAGCTGAGCGGAACTGCTTGCCGCAGCTCGGCTTACAGCGCCTGGGGATACGTGAAGAAGCGGGTTGGGTCGTACTCCTTCTTCAGCTTTGTCAGGCGGGTTGCCGCGTCGCCGTAGTACGCCTTGCGCCAGTTGGTCAGGGTCGGGTCCGTGTAGTTCTGGTAGGCCGCGCCTGAGGCGTGGGGGCGCATGGACTTGTGGGCCGAGGTGAGCCAGGAGCGGGCCGTGGAGCCCGTCGTGCCCGGGCGCCAGGAGGCGATGTACTGGGCCAGCATGCGGGAACGGCGGTGGACGAAGGCCGTGGAGGTCGGGGAGACACGGTTCACCGCTCCGCCCAGGGCGGTGAACGCGATGCTGCCCGTGCCGCCGCGTACCGACCCGATCTGGGACAGCAGCGTGCGGATACCGGCCGCGGACAGGGAGCGGTCGAAGAAGTCCGACGCCGCGGCGTACGTCTCTCGGCCCAGCGCGCCCTTCGGGGAACGGCCCGGAGTGGAGCCGGGCAGATGGCACTGGGCGTCCGTCGGGAACGAGGAGCAGCCGGCGTAGACCTCCATCGACTCCTCGTACGAGCGCCGCCGCAGGGAGACACTGCTCGCCGGGGCGCCGACGCGGTCGGCGAGGCGGTCGACCGCGTTCTGGAGTTCGCCGTAGGTGCCGAGGGAGAAGGCCGCGACGGAGACGGTCGGCCTGCCGCCGGCGGCGCTCGCCAGGTGGAGGGACGACCAGATCTCGTCCGGCTGCGACGGGCCCCAGTCCTGCCAGGCCTTCACCACCGCGGCCGCCTTCGACCAGGGCCAGGACATGTATGCCGAGACGCCCTGCGGGGCCGGGTGGGTCTTGAAGCGCAGTTCCGTCACCACGCCGAAGTTGCCGTTGCCGGCGCCGCGCAGGGCCCAGAAGAGGTCCTTGTGCTCGCGGGCGTCCGCGACGAGCTGCTTGCCGTCCGCGGTGATCAGGGTGGCCTGGGTGAGGCTGTCGCAGGTCAGGCCGTAGGCACGGGAGACCACGCCGTGTCCGCCGCCGAGGGTGAGGCCGGAGACGCCGACGGTGGGGCAGGAGCCGGCGGGGATCGTGACGCCCTTCGCGGCCAGCGCGCGGTAGACGTCGATGAGTTTGGCGCCGGCGCCGATCACCGCGGTGTCGCCGGAGGCCCGGACGCGGTTGAGTTTCGAGACGTCGATGATCAGGCGGCCGTCGCCGGACGACCAGCCGGCGTAGGAGTGGCCGCCGTTGCGGATCGCCACGCGCAGGGCGTGGGCGCGGGCGTAGGCCAGGGCGGTGCGGATGTCGTCCGGGTGGGACACGTACGCGACCGCGGCGGGCTTGAGGGTGTCGAAACGGGTGTTGTAGAGCTGCCGGGCCGTCGCCCAGGCGGTGTCGCCCGGGCGGATGAGGGGGCCGTCGAGGTCGCGGGCGAGGGCGGACCAGTTGGCGGCGGTGACGGTTCTCGTGGTGGTGGCGTGCGTGGTGGTCGTGGCCCTGGATCGGGTGTCCGACGGCGTGCAGGCGGTGGTGAGCGGGGTCGCGGCCGCGGCGATGCCCGCCGTGCCGACTGCGAGGAATGTGCGCCGTTCCATGGGGCCTCCCGGTGGTTCCGTCATGGGAGACGGGGTGGTGGAGGTGAGGGTTCCATGGGGGCTCCATCGCCGCGGCACGACTGCGTCAGCCGGTCACGTGTCTTTCCGCGTCCGTGCGCGCCTGGCTTCTCGCTCTTCTGGCCGGGCCGCGCCAGCCGCAGGTGCAGTGGGCCATGCAGAAGCGGCCCTTCTCCTTTGTCGTCGTGCGGTGTTCGGGGAGGTTGGGGGGAGCTTCCAGCCCGTCCTGCTGCGCCACGACGACCACGTTACCCAGCGCGGGTAAAGGCCTCGTATGCCGACTCCTGCGGGCCCGCGTGACGGGGGCACATACCGGTCGTTAACCGGAACAACAAGGGGGCCCGTGACGGAGTACCGGCTGGGGGTAGGCAGGCGATGACAGAGCGGCAGCGGGAAGGGCGGCACAGGCGGGCGGGTGCGGCGGTCGTCGCGGCCGGGGTCATGGCCGGGGTGGGGCTGGGAGCCGGCGGGTGCGCGGGCGGTGACGCGGTGGCCGGGGACGACCGTGGCGGGGACGCGGTCGTCGTACTGCACCGGGCCGCGGACCGCCTGGTGGAGGCGGGGAGTTCGAAGGCCCGTACGTCGATGGAGATGGCCGCCGGCGGGACCCGGGTGACCATCCGGGGCGCGGGGGTCTACGACTACCGGAATCGGATGGGACAGCTGAGGGTGCTGCTGCCGCAGGATCCCGCGGGGGCCGCCGAGCGCCGGCCGATCACCGAACTGCTCGCGCCGGGAGCCCTCTTCATGAAGAACCGGGGCGCCGGTGTGCCCCCGGACAAGTGGGTGCGGGTGGACACCCGGACCCTGTCCGACGGGAACCTCGTCACCGGCGGGGCCACCGATCCGTTCGCGGCGGCCGAGGTGCTGCGCGGGACGCGGTCGGCGAAGTTCGTGGGCAGGACCGAGGTCGCGGGCACCGGCGTGCGGCACTACCGGGGGACGGCGGATCTCGGCGCTGCCGCGAAGAAGGCCTCCGAGGGCAACAAGGAGTCCCTGAAGGCGGCGGCGAAAGGGTTCGCCACGGCCGAAGTGCCGTTCGACGTCTACCTCGACGACGAGGGGCGGATCCGTAAGGTCCGGCACCGGTTCAGCTTCGTGGGCGGGCAGCAGAAGAGCCCCGTGGCCGTCGCCTCGACCACGTTGCTCTACGATTTCGGGGCCTCGGTGCGCGTACGGCTGCCGGACAGCGACGACATCTACGCGGGCAAGATCGCCGAGGAATGACCGGCGCGAACTAGCCCGTCCGTGCCATGCGCGGTGTGTGTGCCGCTCCCTACTCTAGGAAGTCGGTAACGGCAGAGATGAGGTGATGCACGTGGCTCCGGTCGGCGGTACGGCAGTTCAGGACCACGTGGCCCTCGCTGAGATCGAGCTGTGCGGAGAGCTGATCATCGCGGCCTCGGCCGCCCACGAGGAGCGGCTCAGCCTGGAGAGCATCGACGAGGTGCTGAGGGTGGCCGAGGAGCGGGGCGCCGCCGCGGACTGAGCCCGGCTCACGTCCGCAGCATGCGGGCGATCGCCTGGGTCGCCTCCTTCACCTTCGCGTCGATCTCGTCACCGCCCTTGCCGGCGGCGTCGGCGACGCAGTGACGCAGGTGCTCCTCCAGCAGTTGCAGGGCGAAGGACTGCAGGGCCTTGGTGGAGGCGGAGACCTGGGTGAGTATGTCGATGCAGTAGACGTCCTCGTCGACCATCCGCTGGAGGCCGCGGATCTGGCCCTCGATGCGACGCAGGCGCTTGAGGTGCTCGTCCTTCTGCTTGTGGTACCCGTGCACGCCCCGGTCGTGGTCGGTCACGACATCCGCTTCGGCGGTGAAATTCGGGACATCCCCGGCACCCGTAACGTCGGTCACGTCCGTCATCGCGTCCTCCTGGTGGGCTGTGAGCCGACAGATACCCCTACTGGGTATATGGTATCGAACTTTGCTGGGTATACGGCCCTTGGACCGCCCCCGTGCTCATCACTGTGCCTGATGGGCGACACTGGTGGGCGGCCCGATAGCCGTGGCCGGATGATGCGCCTAGCATCAGCCTGACCGAAACCGAAGCAAGCCGAGGACCCCACGTGCGCTTTCGTCTGACCCCCAGGGAGACGAGCTTCTACGACATGTTCGCCGCATCCGCGGACAACATCGTCACGGGCTCGAAACTCCTCATGGAACTGCTCGGGGCGGACGCTTCCGCCCGGGCCGAGATCGCAGAGCGTATGCGGGCAGCGGAACACGCAGGTGACGACGCCACGCACGCGATCTTCCACCAGCTGAACTCCTCGTTCATCACGCCGTTCGACCGCGAGGACATCTACTCCCTCGCCTCGTCCCTCGACGACATCATGGACTTCATGGAGGAGGCCGTCGACCTGGTCGTCCTCTACAACGTCGAGGAACTGCCCAAGGGCGTCGACCAGCAGATCGAGGTACTGGCGCGCGCGGCCGAACTGACGGCCGAGGCGATGCCGCACCTGCGGACGATGGAGAACCTCACCGAGTACTGGATCGAGGTCAACCGGCTGGAGAACCAGGCCGACCAGATCCACCGCAAGCTCCTCGCGCACCTCTTCAACGGCAAGTACGACGCCATGGAGGTCCTCAAGCTCAAGCAGATCGTGGACGTGCTGGAGGAAGCGGCGGACGCGTTCGAGCACGTGGCGAACACGGTGGAGACCATCGCCGTCAAGGAGTCCTGAACTCTTCATGGACACCTTTGCTCTGGTCGTGACCATCGGGGTCGCGCTCTTCTTCACGTACACCAACGGTTTCCACGACTCGGCGAACGCGATCGCCACGTCCGTGTCGACGCGGGCGCTGACGCCGAAGGCCGCGCTGGCCATGGCCGCGGTGATGAACCTCGCCGGTGCGTTCATGGGCTCCGGGGTCGCCAAGACCGTCAGTGAAGGGCTGATCCAGACGCCCGTGGGGTCGAAGGGGATGGGAATCCTCTTCGCCGCGCTGGTGGGTGCGATCACCTGGAACCTGATCACCTGGTACTTCGGGCTGCCGTCGTCCTCCTCGCACGCGCTGTTCGGCGGCATGGTCGGGGCGGCGCTCGCCGGTGGCACGACGGTCTACTGGCACGGGGTGCTGGAGAAGGTCGTCATCCCCATGTTCATCTCCCCGGTGGTCGGTCTGCTGGCCGGTTACCTGGTGATGACCGCGATCATGTGGATATTCCGGAAGGCCAACCCGCACAAGGCCAAGCGGGGGTTCCGGATAGCCCAGACCGTCTCGGCGGCCGGGATGGCGCTGGGGCACGGGCTTCAGGACGCGCAGAAGACGATGGGCATCGTGGTGATGGCGCTCGTCATCGCGGATGTCGAGGACTACGGCGATCCGATTCCGGTGTGGGTGAAGGTCGCCTGTGCGGTGATGCTGTCGCTGGGGACGTATGCCGGTGGATGGCGGATCATGCGGACGCTGGGGCGGAAGATCATCGAGCTGGATCCGCCGCAGGGGTTCGCGGCGGAGACGACGGGGGCGTCGATCATGTTCACCACGGCGTTCCTGTTCAAGGCGCCGATCTCGACGACGCATGTCATCACGTCGGCGATCATGGGGGTCGGGGCGACGAAGCGCGTGAATGCCGTGCGCTGGGGGGTCGCCAAGAACATCATCCTGGGGTGGTTCATCACGATGCCGGCGGCGGCCTTGGTGGCTGCGGTTTCCTTCTGGATCGTGAATCTGGCGTTCCTGTAGTCCTGCTCGGCGTCGGAGCCGCTGCCGGGTGGGTCCGCAGCCCGGCGGAGCGGGGCGCCGCTGCGCCCGCCCTTCCCCAAGCTCTCGGCTTCGCTCGAGCAGGAGGGACTTCCATCGCCCCAAGCGGCACGACTGCCCCCAGCCAGGCGGCTACGCTGCCCGCAGCTCAGCGTGTACGCGAACGGGCCCGCCCCTGGGAGTAGGGGCGGGCCCTTTTCGGCCTCGCGGTGGCACCGCCATGCAGCACCGCGAGGGGTCTCGGCGAGGGGGACTCAGCCGAAGCGGCCGGAGATGTAGTCCTCCGTGGCCTGTATCGACGGGTTGGAGAAGATGCGCTCCGTGTCGTCGATCTCGATGAGCTTGCCGGGCTGGCCGACCGCCGACAGGTTGAAGAACGCCGTGCGGTCGGAGACGCGCGCCGCCTGCTGCATGTTGTGCGTCACGATGACGATCGTGAAGCGCTCCTTCAGCTCGCCGATCAGGTCCTCGATCGCCAGGGTGGAGATCGGGTCCAGGGCCGAGCAGGGCTCGTCCATGAGCAGGACGTTCGGCTCGACCGCGATCGCCCGCGCGATGCACAGGCGCTGCTGCTGGCCGCCGGAGAGGCCCGAGCCGGGCTTGTTCAGGCGGTCCTTGACCTCGTTCCAGAGGTTCGCGCCCTTCAGGGACCGCTCGACGATGTCCGACAGTTCGTTCTTCTTGTAGTTGCCGTTCAGCCGCAGCCCAGCCGCCACGTTGTCGAAGATCGACATCGTGGGGAACGGGTTCGGCCGCTGGAACACCATGCCGACCTCACGGCGCACGGACACCGGGTCGATGCCCGTTCCGTAGAGGTCCTCGTCGTCGAGCAGCACCTTGCCCTCGACCCGGCCGCCGGACGTCACCTCGTGCATACGGTTCAGCGTGCGCAGGAACGTCGACTTGCCGCATCCGGACGGGCCGATGAACGCCGTCACCGAGCGCGGCTCGACGGTCATCGAGATGTCCTCGATCGCCTTGTGGGAGCCGTAGTAGGCGGTCAGTCCGCTTACGTCGATTCGCTTGGCCATGATTACTTCACTTCCAGACAGTCAGATCAGTCGCTGTGGCCGCGTCAGCGACCGGTCTTCGGGGCCTTCCAGCGGGCGATGCCGCGGGCCACCAGGTTCAGGATCATCACGAAGGCGATCAGCGTGAGCGACGCCGCCCAGGCTCGGTCGTACGCCGTGACCTCGCCCGATCCGTACTGCTGGTAGATGTACAGCGGGAGCGACGCCTGCGCGCCCTCGAAGGGGTTGGCGTTGATGAACTTGCTGCCGAACACCAGCAGCAGCACGGGCGCGGTCTCACCGGCGATGCGGGCGATGGACAGCATGATGCCGGTGGTGATGCCGCCGAGCGAGGTCGGCAGGACCACCTTCAGGATGGTGCGCCACTTGGGCACGCCGAGCGCGAGAGAGGCTTCGCGCAGCTCGTTCGGGACGAGCTTGAGCATCTCCTCCGTGGAGCGGACGACGACCGGCATCATCAGGATCGCGAGGGCGAGTGACCCGGCGAAGCCGAAGGGCTGCATCTCGAAGATCAGCATGAGGCTGAGGATGAACAGGCCGGCGACGATCGACGGGATGCCCGTCATGACGTCGACGAAGAAGGTGACGGCCCGAGCGAGATTGCCGCGCCCGTACTCCACCAGGTAGATCGCGGTGAGCACGCCGACCGGCGCGGCGATCAGCGTGGCGAGGCCGACCTGCTGCAGCGTGCCGAGGATGGCGTGGTAGATGCCGCCGCCCGTCTCCGAGTCGGCGATCACGCCCATCGAGTGGGTCAGGAAGTAGACGTCGAGAACCTTCGTGCCGCGTTGGACGGTCGACCACACCAGCGAGGCCAGCGGCACCACGGCGAGCAGGAACGCGACCCACACCAGCGAGGTGACCACGCGGTCCGTGGCCTGGCGGCGGTTCTCGACCCGGGCCGCGATGACGTACGTGCCGAGGACGTGCAGGATCGCGGCGATCAGCGCCCACTGGACGCTGCTGTGCAGGCCGGCGGCGGCGCTGACGCCGATGCCGAGGGCGACGGATCCGGCGGCGATGGCCCACGGAGCCCACTTGGGCAGATGGCCGCCGCGCAAGGTACTGGGGCGCTTGGCGGCGAGGGAGGGTGCGGTGCTCATGCGTTGGCCCCCGAGTACTCCTTGCGGCGGGCGATGATCGCGCGGGCCGCGCCGTTGACCAGCAGGGTGATGACGAACAGGACCAGACCGGAGGCGATCAGCGCGTCACGGCCGAACTCGGTGGCCTCGCTGAACTTGCTGGCGATGTTCTGGGCGAAGGTGCCGCCGCCCGGGTCGAGCAGGCTGGTGTGGATCAGGAAGTCGGGCGACAGCACGGTGGCGACGGCCATCGTCTCGCCGAGAGCGCGGCCGAGGCCGAGCATCGAGGCCGAGATGACGCCGGAGCGGCCGAAGGGGATGACCGCCATGCGGATCACTTCCCAGCGGGTGGCGCCGAGCGCCAGGGCGGCCTCCTCGTGCATCTGCGGGACCTGGCGGAAGACCTCGCGGCTCACGTTGGTGATGATCGGCAGGATCATGATCGCGAGCAGGATGCCCACGGTGAGCATGGAGCGCGCGGCGCCGCCCTGCCAGGAGAAGACGCCGGTCCAGCCGAGGTAGTCGTTCAGCCAGCCGAAGAGGCCGTTCATGTGCGGGACGAGGACCAGGGCGCCCCACAGGCCGTAGACGATGGACGGCACGGCGGCCAGCAGGTCGATCACATAGGCGATGGGGCCGCGCAGCCGGCGCGGGGCGTAGTGCGTGAGGAACAGCGCGATGGCGACCGAGACCGGGACCGCGATGACCATGGCGATGATCGAGGAGACGATCGTGCCGTAGGCCAGGACCGCGATGCCGAAGACCGGTGGGTTGACACCGGTGTTCCACTCGAAGGTCGTCAGGAAGTTGCCGTCGTCCTTGCTGATGGCGAGGACGGCGCGGTAGGTGAGGAAGCCCGCGATCGCGGCCATGATCACCAGGAGCAGGATGCCCGAGCCACGGGACAGACCGAGGAAGATCCGGTCTCCGGGCCGGGTGGCGCCACGGGCCGCGCGCTTCTGCTCGGCGGTGGTCGGCTGCGTGGGGGGAGGTGCGTCAGCTATCTGTGTTGTGTCCATCGGGTTCTCCGGTCTGCGGAACCGCACGTGCTGTGCGGCCCTTGGCGGCGGTGCACCGGACGGTGCGGTCCGGTCCCGCTGGGGGGGACCGGACCGCACTCAGGTCAGCTCAGGCTCTCGACGGTCGTGCGAACCTTGGTGATGATCTCTTCGGGCATGGGCGCGTAGTCGTTCTCGGCGAGGATCTTCTGGCCGTCCTCCGAGGCCGCGTAGCGCAGGAACGCCTTGACCGCGGGCAGGGTCTCGGCCTTGTTGCCCTTGTCGCAGACGATCTCGTACGTCACCAGGACCATCGGGTAGGCGCCGTCGGCCTTGGTCCCGTAGTTCAGCTCCAGCGCGAGGTCCTTGCCGGTGCCGACGACCTTGGCCTCCGCGATCGCCTTGGTGGCGTTGTCGACGGTGGCCTCGACCGGCTCGGCGGCGCCGGTGTCGATGGCGACGGTCTTGATTCCGTCCTTGGCGTACGACAGCTCGAAGTAGCCGATCGCACCGGCGGTCTGCTTGACCTGCGCGGCGACGCCGGAGGACTGCGGAGCGGACTGGCCGCCCTTGGCCTGCCAGGCCTTGCCGCCCTCGTAGGGGAAGTCCTTCTTGGCGGTGGCGATCAGGTACTTGGTGAAGTTGTCCGTGGTGCCGGACTCGTCCGAGCGGTGGAACGCCTGGATCTTGAGGTTGGGCAGCTTCGCGTCGGGGTTCAGCTCCGCGATCGCCGGGTCGTTCCACTTGGTGATCTTGCTGTCGAAGATCTTGGCGATCGTCGCGGAGTCCAGGACGAGCTTGTCGACGCCCGGGACGTTGTAGCCGACGGCGATCGGACCGCCGACCATCGGCAGGTCGATGCCCTGGCCACCGGAGCAGACCTTCTTGGAGGCCGCGACCTCGTCGGGCTTCAGCGCCGAGTCCGAACCGGCCCAGGGGACCTGGCCCTGCGTGAACGCGGTGACACCGGCACCGGAACCGCCGGCCTTGTAGTTGATCTCCACCTGGCAGGCCGCCGAGAACTGCTTCACCCACGCGTCGACCGCGTTCTTCTGCGCGGAGGAGCCGTCGGCCAGTACCTGGCCCGAGGCGTCGTCACACTTGATGTTGCTCGGCGCGGCGGCGTTGGAGGAGCCGCCGTTGGGGTTGCCGGTCTCGTCGGAGCCGCACGCCGTGAGGGCCAGGGCGCCGGAGACGGCGAGAGCACCGAGAGCGAGGGCCCGCCGGTTCATGCGCTGAAGCTTCACTTGAGTTCCTTCCAGGAGCCGCCGTCCTGAATCGGCGGCGTGCGAAGTCTGGTGACGCTGGACGAGGCCGCGCACAGCAGGCGCGGCTCGCATCTGGCACGGCCGAAATTAGACAGATCAGGTGAAGGCGCCGATGGCCACACATGAACGAGGGGTGAACCCCTGCCTAAGGTGCGGTTAGGTCACGGAACGCTTACGGGGAGAGCACGTGCGGGTTCCGCTTCCCGGACCGGAGGGGCTCAGTCCGGTCTTCCGGCCGGTGGTGGCGGGTTCAGCACGGCGAGCAGCGCGTCGACCAAGGGGCGGTCGTGGGGCTGGGTGAGGCGGGTGCGGGCGGCGAAAGGTGTCAGCCACAGCACCCGGTCCACCTCGTCCGTCGGGGAGAACGCGCAGGACATCGCCTCGGCCGCCCAGTAGCGGACCTGCTTGGGGCGGCCGTTCGCCAGGTAGCGCTGGGTGGGCAGCTCGGCGCCCGGCTCGGCCCGGCAGCCCGTCTCCTCGGCCACCTCGCGCAGGGCGCCGGCGAGCGGCTCCTCGTCGCGCTTCAGCTTGCCCTTCGGCCAGGACCAGTCGTCGTATTTCGGCCGGTGCACGAGGCAGAGCTCCAGCCCGCCGGTGACGGGGGAGCGGCGCCACAGGACGCAGCCGGCCGCCTGAACGGTGGTGTCCTCGGGGGAGCCGGAGCTCACCGGGTGCTCACCGCCTCCGCCTCCTTCTGCCAGGCCTGCTGGAACGCGAAGCGTGCCGCCTCCACCTCGTGCCGCTGGTCGGCGTGCAGGACGCCGAGGGCGTACGCCGTGGCCGGCGCGATACGGGGGGTACGGGCCGCCTGGGCCGCCGCTGCCGCCGCCTCCGAGGCATCGCGGTGGCGGTTCAGGGCCTGGCCGGCGGAGAGCAGGCGCAGGTCGACGACCGAGGTGCCGTCGGGTTCGCCGCGGACCGCTTCGCGGGCGTAGCGGTGCAGGCGCAGGAGCAGGCGGACCTGGTGCCAGGGGGCGTCCTGCGGGTGCGGGACGGTGTCCGGGGACAGGCCGTGGATGAGTGCGGCGGCGTTGTACGGGTGGCCCGCGGTGACGAGGGGGAGGGCGGCTACGGCGTCGGTGAGGCGTTCCTTCGCGGCGGTGGCGAGGGGGCGGAGGTCCGTGGTGGCCGCGGATGGGGTGAGCGGGACCTCGCTGGCCAGGACGGCGACCTTGTCCGCGATGGCGTGGAAGCGGCTGGAGCCCAGGGCTTGCAGGGCTGTGGAATGGGCTCGGGTGCGGGCGAGTGTGAGCTGGCGGTCCAGTAGAGCGCCTGCCTTTGCTGCTCCGACTGTCAGGTTGCTGCGTTCCGGGGCTGAGGCCGGGGGGGTGCGCAGCCCGGCGTCGCGGGGTGCCGCTGCGCCCACCCGTGCCGCCCCAGCGGCACGACTGCCCGCAGCTGAGTCGGCGCGCGCGCCCGCAGCTGGGTCGGTGCGTGCGCCCGCTGCCGCGTCCGCCCGGGCGCCGGCGGCTGCGCCTGCCGGCTGGGCAGGCGCAGCCGTAGCGCCCGACAAGCGGTGCAAGGCGCTCAGCAGGCGTTCCAAACGCGCCGTGTACGCGTGCTCCAAGGCCAGGGTGCCTGAGACCCAGGCCAGTTCGGGGCGCATGCCCTCGCACCAGCCCGTGTCGAGGAGGGACTGGAACGTGTGCAGGCTGGCGCTGATGCGGCGGGCCGAGCGGCGGAGCGCGCGGGCCGCGTCGACGGATCCCTCCGCGCCGTTCGCCACGGAACCGGTCTCCCGGTGCAGGCGCAGCGCGCGGAGGAACTCCGTGGCCTGGGCCCTCAGGTAGCCCGCGAGGGCGTCCCCGGTGGGGGCAGGGCCGGCCATCGGGTCCGTCGGGTCAAGGTGTCGCTGTGCCACGCCGGCGCCTCCGGGCGTCTATGAGCATCTCCTGGACGTTGCGCAGGGGCTGGCCGTCCGCGTCGGTCGCATGCCGGGTCCACTCGCCGTCCGGGCCGAGGTGCCAGGAGGCGGTGCCGTCGGACACGCCGGTCTCCAACAGCCGGTTCAGGGCCGCCCGGTGGGCCGGGTCGGTGACCCGGACCAGGGCCTCTATCCGGCGGTCGAGGTTGCGGTGCATCATGTCGGCGCTGCCGAACCACACCTCGGGCTCGCCGCCGTTGCCGAAGGCGAACACGCGCGAGTGCTCGAGGAAGCGGCCGAGGATGGAGCGGACTCGGATGTTCTCCGACAGGCCCGCCACGCCAGGGCGCAGCGCGCAGATGCCGCGCACCCACACGTCCACCGGCACACCCGCCTGGGCCGCGCGGTAGCAGGCGTCGATGACGGCCTCGTCGACCATCGAGTTGACCTTGATGCGGACGTACGCGGGCCGTCCGGCGCGGTGGTGCTGGATCTCCTTGGTGATCCGGGAGACCAGGCCGTCACGCAGCGACTTGGGGGCCACCAGGAGGCGGCGGTAGGTCTCGCGGCGGGAGTAGCCGGAGAGGCGGTTGAAGAGGTCCGAGAGGTCCGCGCCGACCTGCGGGTCGGCCGTGAGCAGGCCGAGGTCCTCGTAGAGGCGGGCCGTCTTCGGGTGGTAGTTGCCGGTGCCCACGTGGCTGTAGCGGCGGAGCGTCTCGCCCTCCTGGCGGACCACCAGCGACAGCTTGCAGTGGGTCTTCAGGCCGACCAGGCCGTAGACCACGTGGCAGCCGGCCTCCTCCAGCTTGCGCGCCCACTTGATGTTGGCGTGCTCGTCGAAGCGGGCCTTGATCTCGACCAGGACCAGGACCTGTTTGCCGGTCTCGGCGGCCTCGATGAGGGCGTCGACTATGGGGGAGTCGCCCGAGGTCCGGTACAGGGTCTGCTTGATCGCGAGGACGTCCGGGTCGCCGGCCGCCTGCTCCAGGAAGGCCTGGACGGAGGTGGAGAACGAGTCGTACGGGTGGTGCAGCAGGACGTCCCGCTCGCGCAGTGCGGCGAAGATGTCCGGCGCGGACGCCGACTCGACCTCGGCGAGGTCGCGGTGGGTGCCGGCGACGAACTTGCGGTACTTCAGCTCGGGCCGGTCCAGGGAGGCGATCCGGAACAGGCCCGTGAGGTCCAGCGGGCCCGGCAGCGGGTACACCTCGGCCTCGCTGATCTTCAGCTCCCGCACCAGCAGGTCCAGGACCTCGCGGTCGATGGACTCCTCGACCTCCAGGCGCACCGGCGGCCCGAAGCGGCGCCGCATGAGCTCCTTCTCCAGGGCCTGGAGCAAGTTCTCGGCGTCGTCCTCCTCGACCTCCAGGTCCTCGTTCCTGGTGAGGCGGAAGGCGTGGTGCTCCAGCACCTCCATGCCCGGGAAGAGCTCCTCCAGGTGCGCGGCGATGACGTCCTCGATGGGGACGTAGCGGCCCGGGGAGCTCTCCAGGAAGCGGGACAGCAGCGGCGGCACCTTGACCCGGGCGAAGTGCTTGTGGCCCGTGACCGGGTTCCGTACGACGACGGCCAGGTTCAGGGACAGGCCGGAGATGTACGGGAAGGGGTGGGCCGGGTCGACCGCGAGCGGGGTCAGCACGGGGAAGATCTGGTGCCGGAACAGGGTGAACAGGCGGGCCTGCTCCTTCTCCTGGAGCTCGCTCCAGCGGACCAGGTGGATGCCCTCCTCCGCGAGCGCGGGGGCGACGTCCTCGTGGTAGCAGGCGGCGTGCCGGGCCATGAGCTCGCGGGAGCGGGCCCAGATCATCTCCAGTACCTCGCGGGGCTGGAGGCCGGAGGCGGAGCGGGTGGCCACGCCGGTGGCGATACGGCGCTTCAGGCCGGCCACCCGGACCATGAAGAACTCGTCCAGGTTGCTGGCGAAGATCGCGAGGAAGTTGGCCCGCTCCAGCAGCGGCGTGTTCGGGTCCTCGGCGAGTTCGAGAACGCGCTCGTTGAACGCCAGCCAGCTGCGCTCCCGGTCGAGGAAACGTCCCTGTGGCAGCTGGGGTCCGTCGTACGGCGATTCCTCGTAAGCGTCGAGGTCGGCGTCGATGTCGGGTTCGAGGTCGGAGACGGCCGCCGCGATGGTGTGCGGGCGGTGGGCCGCGATGGAGCCCACGGAGGGCTGCGCGTGCTGGACCTGTGCCTGGGTGTTCGGCTGGCTCATGGACCCATTCTTCCGCGCCGCGAGCATCACGGGCGCGTCGGAAAGCGCGGGCGGGAGCGGGGGCGTCACATGAGTGTTCCCGTTCCCCCCAGGCCCCTCTCGGGGCGGTGAAGGCTCTGGCACGGCGGGAGTCATTGGCCGAGCCTCGCAAGCCCGTCTGAATCGATGGTTACGGAGACATGACGTGTGGGATAGCGCAGGGCGGCTCGCGGGGGTGCCTTCGGTGCCGGCCGGGAAGCCGGGCGTGCTTTCGTGAACCGATCGCACGGGGTCGTCCGATGAGGAGACGTGAGCGAAACGAGAAGCGACGGGGAGCTGCTGCGGGCCGTTGCCGCGGACGCCGACCGGCGGGCCTTCGAGGAGCTGTACCGGCGGTACGCGCCGTGGCTTCGTGCCCGGCTGCGGGGCCGGTGTGCCGACGTGAGTGTCGTCGACGACGTCGTACAGGAGACGTTCCTCGCGGTGTGGCGGGGCAAGGCCCGCTACCGGGAGGAGGGTGATGTGGCCGGGTGGCTGTGGCGTATCGGGTCGCGGCGGCTGGTGGACGCGCTGCGCGGTGACGGGGCGCGCGGCCGGCTGCGGCAGGCGCTGGCGCGGCTCAGGCACCGGGACGAGGTGTCGGCGGAGGAGCGCGTGCTCGCGGGGGTGGAGCACGGGGACCTCGCCGGCGCGCTGGTCCGGCTGTCGCCGGAGCTGCGGGCGGTGTTGCAGGCGACCGTCATCGACGGCCTGTCGACCCGGGAGGCCGCCGTGCTGCTGGGGATTCCGCCGGGGACGGTCAAGACGCGGGCGATGCGGGCCCGGAAGCAGTTGCGGGAGGCGTTGGCATGAGCTGGCATGTGCCTGAAGAGGACCTGCGCGCCTACGCGCGCGGCGAGCTGGCGGCACCGGCTCTGTGGTCCGCCGACGCGCACCTGGTCGCCTGTGCCGCGTGCCGGGGCGCGCTCGCCGAGGTGAGCGATCCGGTCGCGCTCGACGCGGGGTGGGAGCGGCTCGACGCCGAGCTCGACGCGCCCCGGGCGGGGGTGCTGGAGTCGCTGCTGGTGCGGGTCGGGGTGGCCGGGCACACCGCGCGGCTGCTGGCGGCGGCGCCGGTGCTGCGGCGGTCGTGGCTGGGGGCCGTCCTCGTCGTGCTGCTGCTGAGCGTCGGTGCGGGGCATGCCCCGCACAGCGGGGAGTTCCCCACGCTGTTCCTCGCTCTCGCGCCGTTGCTGCCGCTGGCGGGGGTGGCCCTGTCGTACGGGCCCGCGCTGGACCCGACGTACGAGATGGCCGTGGTCGCGCCGATGCACGGGTTCCGGCTGCTGATGATCCGGACGGTGGCCGTGCTGGGCGTGGTGCTGGGGCTGAACGGGCTCGCGACGCTCGCGCTGCCCGAGTACGGGCTGCGTGCGCTGGCCTGGCTGCTGCCCGCGCTCGCGCTCACCGCGACCGGGCTGGCGCTGACGCCCCGGCTGGGGCCGGTGCTCGCGCCGTCGCTGGTCGGCGGGGCCTGGGTCGGGCTGCTGGTGCTGGCCGAAGCGCTGCGGGCAGATCCCGAGGTGCCACTCGCGCCGTTCACCGTGGCCGGGCAGGGCGTGGCGGCGCTGGTCGCCGCGCTCGCCGCCGGGCTGCTCTTTCTCTTCCGTGACCGATTCGATCTCTTCCAGGGACGTGCCGTATGACTCCGACCGTGTCCGCCTCCGGGCTCAGCCTCCACTACGGCGGCACCCGGGCCCTCGACGACGTGTCGCTGCGGCTGACCGGCGGCGTCACCGGGCTGCTTGGGCCCAACGGCGCCGGCAAGACCACGCTGCTGCGGGTGCTCGCCACGGCCCTGCCCGCCGACCGGGGCGCCTTCACCGTGCTCGGGCACGACCCGGGCACCGCGCGGGGCAGGCAGGAGGTGCGGCGCCGGCTGGGCTACCTGCCGCAGACGCCGGGGTTCCACCCGGACTTCACCGCCTTCGAGTTCGTCGACTACGTGGCGATCCTCAAGGAGATGACCGACCGGGCCGCCCGGCACCGCGAGGTGTGGCGGGTGCTCGACGAGGTGGGGCTCGCCGACGTGCGGGGCAAGCGGATCCGCAAGCTGTCCGGCGGCATGCGGCAGCGGGTCGCCCTGGGCGCCGCCCTGGTCGGTGATCCCGGCTTCCTGGTGCTGGACGAGCCCACCGTCGGGCTGGACCCCGAACAGCGCATGCGGTTCCGGGAGCTGATCGCGGGGGCCGGGGAGGGGCGCACGGTGCTGCTGTCCACCCACCAGACGGAGGACGTGGCGATGCTCTGTCACCGGGTGCTGGTCATGGCCGGCGGCCGGATCCGGTTCGAGGGCACCCCGGCCGAGCTTACGGCGCGGGCCGCGGGGCGGGTGTGGAGCAGCACGGAGCGCGATCCGGGCGCCAAGGCGGGGTGGCGTACGGGGACCGGCGCCTTCCGGAACGTGGGGGATCCACCGGACGGGGCCGAGCTCGTCGAACCCACTCTGGAGGACGGTTATCTGCTCGCCCTCGACGGCGACGCCGTGGAGGTGGCGGCATGACCGCGGTGGCGGAGAGGCCGGTCGAGCCCGCAGTGCGGGCCGAGCCGGGCGGGGCCCGGGCCGCCGTGTTCGCCCTGGCCCTGTTCGAGACGCGCCGGCTGCTGACGAGGCTGCCCGTGGTCATCGCCTTCCTCGTGTACCTCGGCTGGACCGTGTGGCGCGGCGGGAAGGACTGGGACGGCTACCCGGCCCTCCAGGACGTCGACCGCGCCACCCAGAGCGCGCCGATGCTGGTCGGCCTCGCGGTCCTGCTGTCCGCCAACCGCGCCGCGCTGCGCTCGTGGCGGCACGGGACGGAGCATCACTTCGCGGTGCTGGTCCTCCCGCCGTGGCGGCGTACGGTCGCCCACGCGCTGTCGGTCGTGGCCGCGGCCCTGCTCACCGCCGTGTGCGTGGCCGCGCAGTTCGGCTGGGAGGCGCTCAGGCCCGGGGCGATCGGGCACGGTTCGGTGGCCGAACTGCTCGTGGGGCCGCTGACGGTGCTGCTGGCCGGGCTGGCCGGCCTGCTCATGGCAGGGCTGGTGAGGGCGGCGATCGCCGCCCCGCTGACGGTGGTGTTCTTCCTGCTCCTGTTCCTCTTCGGTACGGGCATGAGCGGCGGCGGGACCCGGTGGTTCATGCCGGTGGTCATCGAGCCGACCGCCGGCACCCTGCCGTCCGACCTGATAGGCCGGCCCGCCGCCTGGCACGCGCTGTATCTGGCCGGGCTGGCGCTGTGCGCGGGACTGGTGGCGGTGCTGGCCGCCGGCGGCCGCAAGCCGGTGGTGATGGCCGGGGTCGCCGGGGCGGTGGCCATGACGCTGGTGGGCGGGGTCGCCCAGACGGGCGGCGACTCGCCCGAGCTGGTCCGGGCCCGGGAGCGGGCCACGGTCAACCCGGACCAGGTGCAGTCCTGTGTCCGGCGGGACGGATCGACGTACTGCGCGTTCCCCGAGTGGGGGCCGCGGGTCGCGGACTGGGCCGGGGTCGTGGACCGGGTGCGTTCCCTGGCCGGTGGCAGCGCCCATGAGCAGAAGGTCGTCGTACGGCAGCGGATCGAGGCCCGTTACGGGCTCTCCGGCGATGGTGCGCTGGTGCCCCTGGAGCGTCCGCACGAGGTGACCGTGCGCACCCGGTGGGGCGGAAACCGCGTCCCCGAGTTCTCGGCGGCCGTGGCCGGCGTGCTGGTCGCGGGGAACGAGAAGGCTGCCACCTCGATGTGCGACGGCCGCATGGTCACCGTCATGTGGCTGGCCCTGGGCTGGGAGTCGGACCCGATGGCGGCCCTGCGCCGCGTCCGCCTCGACGACAGCGTGACCGGCTCGGCCCTGGTGCTCCAGCCGACGGACGGGATGTACATGACGGCCGCCCAGACGGAGGTCCTGCGCGAGCTGCTGGACCGGCCCCGCGGCGAGGTCACCGCCCGCGTCAAGTCCCACTGGGCCGAACTGACCGAGCCGAAGGTGACGGCGGCCCGGGCGGCGCGGCTGCTGGGCGTGAAGGCACCCCAGGGGGGCGACAAGTGCCTCGACTGACCAGGGAGTTGGTCCTCATGGCCTGCCGGACCCTGCCGTGGGGCGTGGTCGGCACGGCCGGCGGGGCGGGACTGCTGCTCGCCGCGCTCACCCGGATCACCGGGGAGACGGGCGAACGGTTCTCCCTGCACCTGCTGCGGGGCGCGGTCCTGGCCTTCGCGACGGGCCTGGTGTTCCTCCTGGACGATCCGGCCCGGCACACCACGGCCACCGTGCCGACCCCGCGCCCGGTCCGTGTCGCGTTGCGGGTGGCCCTCCTCGTCCCCGCCACGGCGGCCTGGTGGGCCGCGGCACTGCTGCTCGTGCCGCCGGAGCTACGGCCTCCGGTCGCCGACATCACGCTGGAGGCCGGGGCGGCGTTCGCCCTGGCGGTGGCCGGCGCGGCGGTCGCGGTGCGGTTCACCGACGTCCCGCGGCCCGGACCGCGGGTCGCGGCCGGTCTGCTGACCTCGGCGGTACTGGCCATGGTGTTCTGGCCCGGGCGGTGGGCGCTGTTCGTGCCGGTGGAGGACGAGCGGTGGGCGGCGGCGCACGACCGGTGGGCGGTGGCGCTGGCCGGGGCGGTGCTGGTGGGAGCGTTGGGGGCGGTGGAGCCGTTGCGGCGGTGGTCGTGGCGCGCGGATCCGGGCCGTCGCGCTGCTGGTCGTCGAGGTCTGCGCCGGGCGGGTTGATCCGCTCGCGGTTCATGAACCCTAGGGTGACGACGTGGACCTCAAAGCCGTACGGGCCTTCGTGGCGATCGCCGACGCCGGGCAGTTCCAGAAGGCCGCCGTGGACCTGTCGCTCACCCAGCAGGCGGTCTCCAAGCGGATCGCCGCGCTGGAGAAGGACCTGGGGGTGCGGCTGCTGGTGCGTACGCCGCGTGGAGCGGAGCTCACCATCGACGGGCAGGTGCTCCTGCCGCACGCCCGGGCCCTGCTCCAGGCGGATGAGCGGGCGGTGGCGGCCGTGCGCCCCAGGGAACGCGCGCTGCGGGTGGACGTCGTGGGGCGCCGGGCGGCCCCGGCCGGACTGGTACGGGACTTCCACCGGGCGCATCCCGAGATCGCCCTGGACGTCGTCACGCTCTTCGACGCGGATACGGCGGTGGCCGCCGTGCGGGACGGGGCCGTGGACGCCACGTTCCGTGCCGTCACCATGCCCGGGCGCCGGCTCCCCGACGGCATCGAGGCCGTCTCCGTCCTGGACGAACCGCTCCGGCTGTGCGTCGGCCCCGACCACGAGTTCGCCCGAGCCGCCTCGGTGACACCCGCGCAACTGGCCGGGCACCGGATCTGGATGCCGGGCAACGCACCCGGCACGGAGTGGTCCGCCTACTACGACGAACTCGCCGAGACCTTCGGCCCGTCCATCGACACGATCGGCCCCAACTTCGGCATCGAGGCCCTGCTCGACACCATCGCGGGCTCCCCGACCCTGGCGACCTTCCTCAGTGAACGAACCCCGCTGGTCTGGCCGGCCGACCACGACCTGCGCCTCGTCCCCCTGCGCGACCCGACCCCGGTCTACCCGCACTCCCTCCTCTGGCGCACGGACAATCCGCATCCCGGCCTGGCAGCACTCCGCGACCACCTGCTGGCGACGCGCCCGCAGCTGACGGAGGGGGAGGTCTGGAAACCGTCGTGGGCGGTTACTTGGTGACGTACGTCAGGAATGACGCCCAGGGGCTCGCGCCGAACACGAGTATCGGGCCGTCCGGCTGCTTGCTGTCGCGGACGGGGACTGTGCCGGGGCAGTTGTCAGCAACCTCCAGGCAGTTGTTGTCGCCCCCGTCGCTGTAGGACGACTTGCGCCACAACGACGCGCTGGCGTCCCTGGCCGAGTGGGTCTTTCCGGCAGCGTTCCTGTCGTTCGCTACCCGAGTCATACGCGCGTGGGGCTTTCGTCCTTGACGCCAGCCAAGAACGACGTCCACGGGCTCGCGCCGAACACGAGTATCGGGCCGTCCGACTGCTTGCTGTCGCGGACGGGGACTATGCCGGGGTGGTTGTCGGCGACCTCCAGGCAGTTGGTCTGCCCCCCATCGCTGTAGGACGACTTGCGCCACACGACGGTGCCGAGATCGAGGGTTCGGTTCATGATCTGCACTCCTCCAAGAGACGCTTGATGAACGCCCTCGACTCCTCCGGAGTCAGCGCCGCGTCCCTGACGAGATCGTAGGACCAGCGGAAGGACAAGACCTTGTCTGGGTCGTCGATCAACTCGCCGAAGCTGTTGCCTTCGACATAGGCAACGGGATCGCCGACGCGTTGCCACAACAGTGTGAGGTGGCTGTTCATGAGGTCGTGCACGCCTGCTGTGTAGGGCAGAACCTGAAGTGCGACCGACGGCAACTCGGCCGCGTCCAACAGGCGCGACAGTTGGTCAGCCCACACCTTCCCGTCGGGCACAGGCCGTCGAAGCGCTCCCTCGTCCAGGATCACGCGAATGCTGGGCGCCGGTTCGCGGTACAGCAGTTCCTGCCGTCCCATGCGCAAGGCCACCTGTTCCTCGATCTCCTCGCTGTTGCCAGCCGTTGTCTGGGCTCTGGAGAACCCTGACAACACCGTGCGGGCATAGTCCTCGGTCTGCAACAGTCCAGGCACCGCCAGCTGGAACATCCACATGACGCGAGCCGTCGCCTCAAGCTCCATGAACGCCTTGTACTTGTCCTTGATGACCTCCTTGCGCGCGTCCCGCCACAGGCGAACCAGCAGGTCACCGGACTCGTAGTAGCTGTCCAGGTCCTCCATGACCGCCCGCTTGGACAGGCGCTCCCCCTTCTCCAGACGGAAGAGGTAGCTCTTGTCGTACGCCGTCTCCGCCGACAACTGCGCGAGTGTCTTGCCTGCCTTCTCCCGCAGGAACCGCAGCGTCCGTCCGAGCTCGGCGCGCCTCGACTCGCGCTCCCCGTCAACGAAATCACCCATGTCACCCCTCGCCGTTGCCTGGCGCTCAGGCAACGCCAGCCCTCTTCCAGAGCGTACGCGCGACCAGTGACCATCAAGGCACGAACGGTAATCACCGCTCGTCAAACCCCTCCCGCCTGCCCTGAGAAGGGACGCCCCCGTGCGCCTGTGCATCGCCGAACTCTGCGAGTCGGTCCTGCTCCTCCTCGTGCGGATCCTGCTGCCCGCCCGGGGGCGTCACCGGGCGGCGCCGGCCCAACGGTCGTGGACCATCCCCCACTCCCCGCCGACATCCACACCCCGCCCCCTCGTTGTGGAAGAGCCCCTGGTGATGGACACCCCGCTCGTACGGCCGTACCTCCACACCGTGGAGGTCTTCGCATGAGGCTGCTCCCCTGGACCGGCGCCGACGGCAAGCCCTGTTACCTCTCCACCGACGACCCGGACAGCCTCCTCTCGCGGCTCGCCGACGACGTCGAGGCCGCCCAACTCGCCTCGGCCGAGCAGGTGCTCGCGGGCGCCAAGGCCGTACTCGGGGACCCCAAGGCCGGTGAACGCGCCGTGCGCTTCGCGCTGACAAGGGCTGTGGAGTCCCTGGGAGACGTGTTACGTGTCGCGGTCAGTCGTAGCCGCGAGGGCGACATCCGATAAAGCGGGATATGGAACCCTGCCAGCTGTCAATGTCCTGTCATACTCGCCAGTACCGCAAACTCCTGCACCCGTTCTGACATCTTCATCGCCGTCACAGAACCCCACAGGAGTGAGCCACCCCCATGCGTCTCATTCGCAAGTCAACTGTCAGGAAATACGGCGCCGTTGCCGCTACCACCGCCCTCGCCGTATCCGGTCTCCTGGCCGGCGCGGGGACCGCGACGGCCGGGCCCGCCGGGGCGACCAACATCCGGGGCGTCGACCCCGGTGACACCGACCGGATGATCGAGCGGCTCTGCAACCAGGAGACGAGCCTGACGGGCGTCTACGGCGCCCTCAACGTCGAGACCGGTGAGTTCAAGACCCAGGACGAATACCTGCGGGACGTCTTCGGGCTGTGGAAGCCCGCCGGGCCGTGGGAGCTGTTCCGCGGCTGGTGCGGGTACGCCGAGGCCTCGACCTGGTCCATCAAGGGCGACACCGTCCGCACGTCCCGGTGGATCGGCAACAAGGGCTCCGCCGACGACAAGGAAACCTTCGTCAGCAGCTACAGCACCAAGACGTTCGCCAAGAAGAGCGTCGGCGGGACCATCAGCCTCTCCCTCGCCAAGAGCATCTTCTCCGGCACCGTCGGCGGCAGCGCCGGCTACGAGTGGGGCTGGGAGAAGGAGTCCAAGTTCGAGACCCGGAGTGAAAAGACCATCCCGCCCTGCCGGCAGGTCGCCGTCACCTGGACGCCGTATCAGCGCGTGGTGCGCGTGAACCCCGTCTTCCACGTCGAGGACTACGAGTGGAACAAGGGCGACGGTGACCACACCGCGCACAGCTGGCGTGACCGGGGATACCGGACCATCTACTCCCACGGGTATTACATCGACGGCATCTCCGACAAGCTCCTCCCCAACGGCCAGCCCGACGGCCGCGAGGACAAGATCGAGGAGAAGCTCGACCCCAAGTCCTGTGTGAAGTAAGGAACATACGCAGGACACGGCAACCTTTCCGTGCGGGGCGGCGACCCACTCCCGGATCATCCCCCCGCACGGAACGGATTCGCCGCATGAGTGAGCCGCACAGCAAGCCCCGGCACCGCAGAAGCCGCACGGCCCTGGCGGTCGGGGTGCCGCTGGCCCTGACCGCCGCCGGCACCCTCGCCTACGGCACCGACCTCGGCGTCCTCGGCTCCACCGCCCAGCAGGCCTCCGCCGCCGCCCCGGCCTGGGCCGCCGACACCGCCGACGGGTTCGCCTCCGTGAACTCCCTCGGCCAGAACGGGACGTACGGCGGCCGGGACGGCAAGACCGTCACCGTGAAGACGCAGGCCGACCTGGAGAAGTACGCCACGGCCACCGAGCCGTACGTCATCGTCGTCGCCGGCACGATCAACATGAACCCGGTCGGCAAAGAGATCAAGGTGCAGTCCGACAAGACCATCGTCGGTGCCGGGACCTCCGGGCACATCGTCGGAGGTGGGTTCTTCCTCGGCCAGGGCGTGCACAACGTGATCATCCGGAATCTGACCATCCGGGACTCGTACCAGGGCATCTGGAACGACAAGGATCACGACTTCGACGCTGTTCAGATGGACGGCGCCCACCATGTGTGGATCGATCACAACGACCTGCGGCACATGGCCGACGGGCTCATCGACGTCCGCAAGGACAGCACGAACGTCACCGTCTCCTGGAACAAGCTGAGCGACAACAACAAGACCTTCGGCATCGGCTGGACCAAGAACGTCAAGACGGACATCACGATCCACCACAACTGGATCCGCGAGACCGAGCAGCGCAACCCGTCCACCGACAACGCCTCCCACGCCCACCTCTACAACAACTTCCTGGAGGACGCCCCGGGCACGGCCATCAAGTCGTCGTACGGCAACTACTCGCGCGGCGCGACCAAGATGGTCCTGGAGAACTCCTTCTTCAAGGGCGTCACGAACCCCGTCATCAAGGACAGTGGCGCCGCCGTCGTCCAGCGCGGGAACTCCTTCTCCGGCACCAGCGGGCGCAACGAGAGCGGCGGGACCGCCTTCGATCCGAAGGCCTACTACCGGTACACCCTCGACAAGGCCGCCGACCTCCCGTCGATCCTCAAGTCCGGTGCCGGCCCCCGCGCTTCCATCGGCAGGACCGCCGCCTCCACCAAAGCCGCGGCCGCTACCACCCTCACCGTCGCCAAGGACGGCAGTGGCCAGTACCGCACGGTGCAGGCCGCCGTGAACGCCGTACCGGCGAACAATCCGTCGCGGGTCGTGATCGCCGTCAAGCCGGGCACGTACCGGGAGCTGGTGAAGGTGCCGTCCAACAAGCCGCACGTCACCATCCGGGGTACCGGCAGCAGCCGCAAGGACACGACGATCGTCTACAACAACGCCTCCGGTACGCCCAAGCCCGGCGGCGGCACGTACGGCACGGGCGGCAGCGCCACCGTCGCCGTCGAGGCCGACGACTTCCAGGCCCGGAACCTGACCATCTCCAACGACTTCGACGAGGCGAGGAACCAGAGCCTGAACGGCCACCAGGCCGTCGCCCTGCGGACCGCCGCCGACAAGGTGTTCCTGGACGGGATCATCGTCAGCGGCGATCAGGACACGCTGCTGCTCGACACCGCGTCGAAGGACCGGCTGGGCCGGGTCTACGTCAGCAACTCCTACGTCATCGGCAACGTCGACTTCATCTTCGGGCGGGCCACGGCCGTCGTCGACAAGTCCATCATCACGCTGAAGAAGCGCTGGAACGGCACCTCGGCCGGGTACATCACCGCCCCGAGCACCGCCGCGAACCGCAAGGGCATCCTGATCGCCAACTCGACCGTGAACGGCGACGTGTCGGCCGGCAGCTTCTACCTCGGGCGGCCCTGGCACGCGGGCGGTGACGCCTCGCTCGACCCGCAGACCACGGTCCGCAACACCAACCTGAGTGCCGCGATCAAGTCCACGCCGTGGACCGACATGAGCGGCTTCTCGTGGAAGGACGACCGGTTCGCCGAGTACGGCAACTACGGCGCGGGTGCGGGTCCGGCGAGCACCAACCGGCCGCACCTGAGCGACGCGCAGGCCGCGAACCAGGAGGTCGCGGACTGGCTCGCGGGCTGGACGCCTTCGGCGTCCTGACGGCTCCCTTCCGGGTCCGGCTGACTAGCGGCGCCGGACCCGGAAGGGCCACCATGGTGGTCCCTGTGGGGACTGCTACTGCTTCCAGGCCCAGTGCAGCCGGTCCAGGCCGCTCTGGTTGTTCACCGTCAGGCTGAGGTTCGTGCCCGTGCCCTGGAGCGTGGTGAGGGAGTAGGTGTCACCGTTGCGCAGGCCGGGCCAGTAGACCGAGCCGAGGCCCATCTCGCGGATGGTGTCGGTCGCGGCCTGGATGTACGCGACCTCGTTGGAGCCGTTGACCGGGCCGTTGTAGTCCAGGCCGGTCGTCATCGAAGCGCCGAACTCGTCGAGGATCGTGCGCGAGGCGCAGTCGCCGATGCGCGCCTTGAAGTCCTGCTTCCACTGGTCGACGCTGGTCCAGTCGGTGTGCCAGAAGCCGTAGTTGTGCAGGGCGATCCGGGTGCCGTTGAGACGCGGGTCGGCGCACACCGGCTTGACGTCCTCGCTGTACTTGTACCCGCCGATCAGCATCCGGTCGCGGGGCACGTTGCGGTGGGTGGTCACCCACTTCGCGGCGATGTCGGTCCACTCCTGGGCGGTGTAGCCGAAGGGCTCGTTCATCGGCTCGAAGTACACCTTGGAGTCGCGGGCGTAGGCGGAGGTGATGCGCGCCCACATCTGGTCCCAGGAGGCCTGGTTGTCGATCTTGCCGTCCTTGGCGTTGTCGGCCTCCCAGTAGCCCAGGATGACCTTGAAGCCCTTGGCGGTGGCGGCGTCGATCGCGCCCCGGTACGACTTCCAGAACGGGCCGTTCACAGAGGTCGGGTTGACCGGGAGTCGGACGGTGTTGGCGCCCAGCTTGGAGAACCCGCCGATGATCGCCCTGGACTTGGCGTAGGTCGTGGCGTAGCTGTCGGAGGTGGACAGGCCCGAGGGCACGACCGCGTCGTCGGCGTAGTTGTCGCGCGGGTCGGCCCAGTTGACGCCCTTGAAGTCGCTGACGGGCGGCGGGGCGGCGGGGGAGGCGGCTGCGGGGGAGGCGAGGGCCCCGCCGAATGCCGTGGCGCAGGCGAGCAGCGCCCCCAGACCGACTGTCCCCCGATGGGTGTTTCGTGACACGACGTCCCCTTCTGAGCAGTTGCGTCCGCGGAACTCGCGTACAGATCGGCGGCTCGTTGGCTCCCGCAAACTAGAAGAGAACTCGAACAGAGGTCAACACATCTGCACACCAAATCTCATCAGGAACGCAGGTTGCCGACTCGCGGGACTACGAACCCACGGTCAGCCCCGAGCCCGACACCCGCACCCGGATGCCGTCCTCCTCCACCCGTACGTCGTCCAGCCGAACGTCCCCCTGCTCCGGCTTCGGAAGTTCGAACGCGAGCGCCAGCCGGTCGGCCAGGACCGGGCGGGTCAGGCCGGACAGCTCGTCGAGGAGGTTGGGGTCGAGGCCGAGGCGGCGGAGCACCTCGGGGTTGTCCAATGCCAGGTCGATGAGGTTGAGGCGTTCGGCCTGGCGGGCGAACTTCGGGGAGCCGGTCAGTTCGGCGAGCTTGCCGTCGTCGGCCAGGGCCTCGCGCACGGTCGCCTCGGGCACGCCCATCCGCTGCACGATGGCCGGGACCGAGAGCAGCGCCTTGGCCTTGCGGGTCTGCCGGGCGAGGTCGGCGGTCCCCTTGGCGGTCAGGTGCAGGCCCTCCGCGGGGCGGGTGCCGGGGCGGTAGGTGGCCAGGTCTCCGATGTCGAGCCGCATTCCGCCGATCTCCGTGGCGATGCCCCGCTCGCCCTGCCGTTGGATCCGCGCCTCGGCGCGCAGACGCAGGTCGTGTCCGGCGACGGGCAGGGTGCCGCGGGCCCGGACGCGGTCGCGGCCCTCACCGGTGAACGTCACCTGGGAGGCGCCAAGTTCGCGGTTGAGATCCTCGAAGGACAGCAGGACGTCCCCGTCGAACCGGGGGATGTGCGCGCCGCGCACGGACGTGAGGCCGTCGGCGTCCAGCCGGATGTCGTGCGCCGTGGCCGACACCCTCGCCAGGGAGACCCGGTCGGCGGCGACGTCCGGGACGGTCACCTTCACCGACTCCAGCCGCTTGTCGGCGAGTTGGGTGAGGAAGGGGAATCCGCCGATCTCCACCTCGGGCGCCGCCGCGAGGTCGAGCCGGTCCTTGAGCGTGTCTGCGGCCCGGTGCTCGGCGTACAGCAGGGCCCAGCGGTCGGCCAGGGCGACGAAGGCGGCGAGTACGACCAGCCCGACCACCGCCTTCATCGCGAGCGGCAGCCCGGCGAAACGATTCCGCCGACGCCGGCCGCCACGGCGGTGGTCGGGCGGCGACCACTGAGGTTCCCGCTCGTCCCGCCGCTCGGCGTCCTCGCCGAGGAAGTCCGCCAGAGGGGTCTCCTCCAGCGGGCCGTCATCGAGTGCGCCGAGTTCGTCGTAGGGGTTGCGGGGCTGCCCGGAGTGGTCACGGGGCTGCTCGGAGCGGTCCTGGGGAAGGTGCTGCGTGTCTACGCGGTGGGGGGTGCGCATCGTCTCATCCGACCATGCGCACCGCCCCTGCCCGCAACTTGAATCCCCTGTATGCGATTTACTTCACGATCACGATGAGGTCCGCCTTCGGCGGTGCCAGCGGGTCCGTGGCCGACGAGTTGGCCGTCAGGTACTGCTCCAGCGCGGTCAGGTCGCCGGCGCCGACGACGTCGTTCGTGCCCTGGCCGAGCGTGGGGAAGCCGTCGCCGCCGCCCGCGAGGAAGCTGTTCGTCGCGCGCGGTAGGCGGCCGCCGGGTCGATGGCCGCGCCGTTCAGCCTGATCGAGTCCGTGACCACGCGGTCGGCGCCGGACTTGGTGAGGCCCAGCGTCAAGAGGCCGGAGATGTGCGGGGAGGCGCCGACCATGTCGCCGCCGGCCGCGGTGATGGAGCACTTCTCGCCCTCGCGGCCCGACGCAGATGGGTGGCGAGGTACTCGACACCACCCGCGACCGCCCGCGTCGATGGTCTTCGTCGTGCCGTCGTGCTGGTGTTCGGTGACCCGGCCGGAGGAGCGGCGGGCCGCTCCAGGCTGCCGTGCAGGTCGTTGAAGGACAGCAGCCGGACGTCCTGGTGGCGGCCCGGCCGGTGGCCGCCCCCGCTGTGGTTCTCGCCGGCCGACGCCGACCCGGGCGCCGTCGCCGCGGCCAGCGCGCCGACGGTGACGAGACGGCGGCGAGAGCGACGAGACGGTTTCTGCGACGTCTGCGGCGCTCCCGGTGCGCCGGTGCCGGTGAAGTGGCTGGCCTACGCCCCCCTGTGGGTCTGCTGGGACAGTGATGTCGTCCGGCGCAGCCTAGAGTCAACGCGCGTAGCGCGACAGAGTTTTCGTGGCTACATCCTGGTTGCTCTTGCCGCCGATTTACCGGCGGTCCCCCGTACCCTCGTACACATGACCAGCGACGACACCGCACGGCCCGGACGCACCCGTTCGATCGACACATATGCCGCGCTCCCCCCGGAGCAGACCGAGGCCGTCCTCGCACTGCTCGCCGAGGCCGCCCGCACCGACGGGCAGCAGGCGGTCTCCGAACAGGGCCGGTTGCAGTTGCGCGGCGGCGAACGCGAGGGCGTCGCCCATCTGCTGCTCACCGTCGACGGCGAACTCGTCGGGTACGCCCAACTGGAGGACACCGACCCGGTGGAGCCGCCAGCCGCCGAACTGGTCGTGCACCCCGGGCACCGGGGCCACGGGCACGGGCGGGCGCTGGGCTCCGCGCTGCTGGCCGCGTCCGGCAAGCGGCTGCGGGTGTGGGCCCACGGCGGCCACTCCGCCGCCCGGCACCTCGCGCAGGTCCTCGGCCTGACCCTGTTCCGAGAACTGCGCCAGATGCGCCGCCCCTTGACCGGCTTCGACGCGCCCGAGCCGGTCCTCCCCGAGGGCGTCACCGTCCGCACCTTCGTCCCCGGCCAGGACGACGCGGCCTGGCTCGCCGTCAACGCCGCCGCCTTCGCCCACCATCCCGAGCAGGGCTCCCTCACCCAGCGGGACCTCGACGACCGCAAGGCCGAACCGTGGTTCGACCCCGCGGGGTTCTTCCTCGCCTTCCGCGGCGACGAACTCATCGGCTTCCACTGGACCAAGGTCCACGCCGAGGAGGGCCTGGGCGAGGTGTACGTCCTCGGCGTCGCCCCCGGCGCCCAGGGCGGCGGCCTCGGCAAGTCCCTCACGACGATCGGCCTGCGGCACCTGGCGGACCAGGGGGTGCCGACCGCGATGCTGTACGTCGACGCCGACAACAAGGCGGCGGTGTCCGTGTACGAGCGGCTGGGGTTCGTGACGCACGAGGTGGATCTGATGTACCGGACGGAGACGTGACGGCGCTGGTTGCGGCTGTGCCCCGCCGAGCGTGCTGACCTGTTCGTGCTATTCGGCGGCGAAGGCAGGACTGTCCGGCGGCGGCACGGCCGCCCCCGGCAGCCGGACCGTCGCCACCGTGCCGCCGCCCTCGGCGTGGGACAGCGACACCTCGCCGCCCGCCTGCTGCACCGTGCGTGCCACGATCGACAGGCCGAGACCCGAGCCGGGCAGCGCTCGCGCGCTCGGTGAGCGCCAGAAGCGGTCGAAGACGTGGGGGAGTTCGTCGTCGGGGATGCCCGGGCCGTGGTCGCGGACCGTCAGGACGCCCTCGGACAGGCGCACCTCGATCGTGCCGCCCTCCGGGCTGAACTTCACCGCGTTGTCGAGGATGTTGACCACCGCCCGCTCCAGTGCGGACGGCTCCGCGCGGACGAACCACGGCTGGACGTCCGCCGTGATCGTCAGCTCCGGGCCGCGCAGCCGCGCCCGCCGCAGCGCCGAGTCGACGATGTCCTGCCAGGCGATGATTTGCGTCCGGCCCGAGTGCTGACCCGTGTCCGGCCGGGACAGTTCCTGGAGGTCGCCGATGAGCGCGGCCAGTTCCGTCATCTGTGCCTTCACCGACGCGAGGAGTGCCTTGCGGTCGGCCTCGGGGATGGGACGGCCCGTCTCCTCGCTGCGGGTGAGGAGCTCGATGTTGGTGCGCAGGGAGGTGAGCGGCGTGCGCAGTTCGTGGCCGGCGTCCGCGATGAGCTGTTGCTGGAGCTCCCGGGAGCTGGCCAGGGCCGAGGTCATGGAGTTGAAGGAGCGGGAGAGGCGGGCCACCTCGTCCTCGTCGGCGTCGTCGACCGGGATGCGGATGTCCAGGTCTTCCGTGCGGGCCACGTGTTCGACGGCTTCGGTGAGTTTGTCGACGGGGCGCAGACCCGCCCGGGCGACCGCGAGGCCGGCCGCGCCGGCGCCCACCACCCCGATGCCGGAGACCAGCAGGAGGATCAGGGCCAGCTCGTTGAGGGTGGACTCGGTTCCCTTGAGGGGGATGGCGATGACGAGGGCGTAGTCGGCGGCCACGCCCTGCGGGAAGGGCCCGTTCTTGACGACGACCGCGGTGGTCAGGACGCGTACCGGGTTGCCCTCGCTGTCGGTGCCGTTGCGCAGTGTGATGGTGGTGGGATCAGGGTTCCTGGCCGCCTCCTTGTCGCTGCTCGTGACTTTCACCGGCGCCATGGAATTGCTGAAGAGGCACACCTTGCCGTCGGCGCCGACCACCTGGGCGTAGGTCTTGGGACGCGGCCCGCCTCCGAGCGTGTCCGAGGGGGTCTGGGGACACGTCCTCGTCAACGCCTCGAAGTCGTCCGCCTGAAGTGTCCGGGACGCCGACTTCAGGTCACCGTCCACCTGGTCGTACAACTGACCCTGCACGATGAACCAGCACGTCACCGAAACCGCCGCCACCGCGAACGCCACCGCCGCCGCCACCAGCAGCGCCAGGCGGGACCGGATCGGCAGGGAGCGGAACCGGCGTACGACCTTGTTCACTCCGCGCCGCCCTGCCGCAGCACGTAGCCCACACCCCGAACCGTGTGCACGAGGCGCGGCTCGCCACCGGCCTCGGTCTTGCGGCGCAGGTACATGACGTAGACGTCGAGGGAGTTCGACGACGGCTCGAAGTCGAAGCCCCAGACCGCCTTCAGGATCTGCTCCCGGGTGAGGACCTGGCGCGGGTGCGCCATGAACATCTCCAGCAGGGTGAACTCCGTGCGGGTCAGCTCCACCGGGCGGCCGCCCCGGGTGACCTCGCGCGTCGCGAGGTCCATGCGCAGGTCGGCGAAGGCGAGGACGTCCTCGTCGTCCGGAGAGCCCGCGCCGACGGCCGCCGCGTAGGAGCTGCGCCGCAGCAGGGCACGGATGCGGGCGAAGAGTTCGTCGAGTTCGAAGGGCTTGACCAGGTAGTCGTCCGCCCCGGCGTCCAGTCCCGTGACCCGGTCGCCGACGGTGTCACGAGCGGTCAGCATCAGGATGGGTGTCGTGTCGCCGGTGGAGCGGATGCGGCGCGCCGCCGTCAGGCCGTCCATGCGGGGCATCTGGATGTCGAGGACGACCAGGTCGGGCCGGTACGCCGCGGCCTTCTCCAGCGCGTCCGCGCCGTCCACGGCGACCTCGGTCCCGTACCCCTCGAAGGCGAGGCTGCGCTGGAGTGCTTCGCGTACGGCCGGCTCGTCGTCGACGATCAGGATGCGCTGGGGGTCACGGTCGCCGTCTGCGGGGCTCATGGGTCGGGGTCCTCGGGTGTGGTGTGTGGTGTGGCGGGACGGGGTGTCGCTGACGCTCTCAGCCTCGCATGTCGGCGGGGCGGGCCGGGAGAAGGATCAGCCCCGTACCTTGCGGCGACGGGCGGCGGCGGCCTTGCGTGCGGGCCGGGCCTTGGCCGTCGCCACCTCGGGGGCTCGCGTCGCCGATGCCGGTCCGGACGCCGATTCCGGTGCGTGCAGGGCGTACGCCACCGCCAGTGCCAGCGCGAACCCCGCCGGGTCGGCCCCCGGCACCGTGTGCGGAACCTGCTGGATCATCGCCGTACTCCTCACTCGGGAACTCACGCGAACTCAGTCGGTGGAGCCGGCCCGCAGCTTGGCGAGGTCGGCCTTGACGGTGTTGATGGGGATGGCGAAGCCCAGGCCGACGCTGCCCGCGTCGGAGGACGAGGAGGCGGCGCCCGCCGGCGAGTACATCGCGGAGTTGATCCCGATGATGTTGCCGTTCATGTCGATCAGCGCGCCGCCGGAGTTGCCCGGGTTGAGGGACGCGTCGGTCTGGAGCGCCTTGTACGTCGTGGTGTCCGAGCCGGTGTCGCCGTTGAACTGCCGCCCGCCGAACTCGAACGGCCACCCGTCGCCCTGCTGGGACTGCTGCTGGCCCTGGTCCTCGTCGGTCGGGACCGTGACGTCACGGTCGAGGGCCGAGACGATGCCGCTGGTGACGGTGCCGGCCAGGCCCTCGGGGGAGCCGATGGCCACGACCTGGTCGCCGACCTGCAACCCGGAGGAGTCGCCGAGCGTGGCCGCCTTCAGACCGGAGGCGTTCTCCAGCTTGATCAGCGCCAGATCCTTCTTGCTGTCGGTGCCGACGACCTTGGCCGAGTACGACTTGCCGTCGCTGGTCGTCACCTTGATCTGCGAGGCACCGGAGACGACGTGGTTGTTGGTGACGATCTCACCGCCGCTGGTGATGATCACGCCGGAGCCGGTGGCGGAACCGGCGTTGGAGTCGGCGCTGATCTCGACGATGCTGGGGCTGACCGCTCTGGCGACCCCGGCGACCGTGCCCTTCTGGCTGGACGGCACCACGTTGGTGCTGGTGGAGCTGGAGGCGACGGTGTCGTTGCCCGTCAGCTCCTGTATGCCGTAGGCGGTGCCGCCGCCGATCGCCGCGGCGACGATCGCCACGGCGGCGAGCAGGGCGACGGTGCGACGGTTGCGCTTCTTCGGAGCGGGTGCCGGGGTGTACGCCGGCGGAGGCGGCCACTCGGGGTTCACCGGGGCCTGCTGCTGACCCTCGTAAGGGTTCTCGTACTCGCCACTGCGGTGGAAGCTCTCGGTCATGTCTCAGAGCTTGGAGCTCGACCATGAGAGCTTCCTGAGTCCTCCCTGAGAAGCCCGACAGAACCTCGTATGCCCGATATAAAGGCGCCTCGGAAGGGGTGCGGGAAGGCGCCCCGGAAGGGGCTACGCGCAGCCGCAGGAGTGCCGTACCACCAGCCGCGACGGGAACACCTTCAGCCGCTCCCGCCGGGCCCCCGCCACACGCAGTCCGTCGTCGAGGACGAGGTCCACCGCCGCGCGGGCCATCGCCGAACGGTCCGAGGCGATCGTCGTCAGGGGCGGGTCGGTCAGCGCCGCTTCCTTGATGTCGTCGAAGCCGGCCACCGCCAGCTCGCCGGGCACGTCGATCCGCAGTTCGCGCGCGGCCCGCAGCAGCCCGATCGCCTGGTCGTCGGTGGAGCAGAAGATCGCGGGCGGGCGCTCGGGACCGGAGAGGACCTTCAGGGCGGCCTGGTAGGCGTCGTAGCGGTTGTAGAGGGCCTCGAAGAGGCGGCCCTCCGTGGAGATGCCGGCCTCGTCCATCGCGCGCCGCCAGCCCTCGACGTGGTCGGAGACCGGGTCACCGACGGCCGGGGTCTCGGCTATGCCGCCCATACACGCGACGTACTCGTAGCCGTGCTCCAGCAGGTGTCGTACGGCGAGCTGGGCGCCGCCCAGGTCGTCCGTGACGACGGCGACGTCGTCGATGGCCTCGGGCCGCTCGTGCAGCAGCACGACCCGGGCGTCCCAGGCCTCGATCTCGGCGGCGGCGAGGTCGTTGAGCGCGTGGCTGACGAGGATCAGGCCGGAGACCCGCATTCCCAGGAAGGCGCGCAGGTAGTGGACCTCGCGCTCGCCCACGTAGTCCGTGTTGCCGACGAGCACCATTTTTCCGCGCTCGGAGGCGGCCTGCTCGACCGCGTGCGCCATCTCCCCGAAGAAGGGCTGGCGCGCGTCCGGGATGATCAGGCCTATGAGGTCCGTACGCCGGGACGCCATCGCCTGCGCGACCCGGTCGGGCCGGTACCCCAGCTCCTTGATCGCGGCGAGGACACGCTCGCGCGTGGCCGGGGCGACCGGCCGGGGTCCGTTGTTGATGACATAACTGACCACGGCAGTGGAAGTCCCTGCCAGCCGCGCCACATCATCCCGAGTCACCTTGGCCACGCGCGGAGTCTACGCGGATATACCCGCTCTGGGCAGGGCGTAAAGGAGCTTCCGCACTTCCGTGCGATATTCCGACCGCCGCCCGGCGGCCGTCCGCGCGCTCCGTGCGGAAAGCGATGCCCAGGCGGGCACCGTGATACGCCTCTTTACGCCTTGGTGCGCGCCTCGGTGGCATCCAAAGCGGCCGGTTCGTCCTCGTTGTCCGGCTTTTCCTTGGCCGCCTTGGCCTTCGCCTCCTCGGCGGCGCGTTCCACCTTCTCCGGCGTAACGAATCGATAACCGACGTTCCGGACGGTGCCGATCAGCGACTCGTGCTCGGGGCCGAGCTTGGCGCGCAGCCGCCGTACGTGCACGTCGACCGTGCGGGTGCCGCCGAAGTAGTCGTAGCCCCAGACCTCCTGGAGCAGCTGGGCGCGCGTGAAGACGCGGCCGGGGTGCTGCGCGAGGTACTTCAGGAGCTCGAACTCCTTGAAGGTGAGGTCGAGGACGCGGCCCTTGAGCTTGGCGGAGTACGTCGCCTCGTCGACCGACAGGTCGCCGTTGCGGATCTCCATCGGGGAGTCGTCGCTGACGATCTGCTGGCGTCCCATGGCCAGCCGCAGCCGCGCCTCGACCTCCGCAGGGCCGGCGGTGTCGAGCAGGACGTCGTCGATGCCCCAGTCGGCGGTGACGGCGGCGAGGCCGCCCTCCGTGACGACGAGGACGAGCGGACAGCCGGGGCCGGTGGAGCGAAGCAGCTGACACAGGCTGCGGACCTGCGGCAGGTCGCGGCGGCCGTCGACGAGGATGACGTCGGCGCCGGGGGTGTCGACGAGGGCGGGCCCCTCCGCGGGGGCCACCCGCACGTTGTGCAGGAGCAGGCCGAGGGCGGGGAGCACCTCCGTCGACGGCTGGAGGGCGTTGGTCAGGAGCAGCAGAGAACTCATACGTCTGGTTCCTCCTCGGTCCCTGCGAGGACGTCTGTTGGCACAGCACTGGCTCTGCGATCCCGAAGGCCCCGTACACCTGCGGTTTCCCGCGTCGTATACAACGCTTCCGAAAGCACAAAAGGACCCGGGGGCTACGCTGCCCGAGTCCTCTGCCCAGCAGAATAGCCCACATGAGCTCTGGCCCGGCAGATCATGTGGCGCGTTCCACCGATCGTCCGCACTCCGAGACGACTCGGGGAACGCCTGTGCGGTCGCAATTGCGGACATTTCTGTGCACGTCCGACGGTGTGACGATCGATGCCGTATACGACCCGGGTGCGGTTGTATACGACGCCTCCCGGACACCTGCCGATCACCCCGTGTTCGTCGTCGCCCACGGCTTCACCGGTGCCGTGGACCGGCCGCACGTGCGGCGGGTGGCGCGGGCCTTCACCCGGTACGGGGCCGTCGTCACGTTCTCCTTCCGTGGCCACGGGGCGTCCGGCGGGCGGTCGACGGTCGGGGACCGGGAGGTGCTCGACCTGGCGGCGGCGGTGCGGTGGGCCCGGGAGCTCGGGCACGCGCGCGTGGGGACGGTGGGGTTCTCCATGGGGGGCTCGGTGGTGCTGCGGCATGCCGCGCTGTACCAGGAGGCGACCGACGCGGTGGTGTCCGTCAGCGCCCCCGCACGCTGGTACTACCGGGGAACGGCCCCCATGCGCCGGCTGCACTGGCTGGTGACGCGGCCGGAGGGCCGGGTGGTGAGCCGCTACGGCTTCCGCACCCGCATCCATCACCGGGACTGGAACCCGGTCCCGCTCTCCCCGGTGGAGGCGGTGCCCCGGATCGCCCCCACGCCCCTGCTGATCGTGCACGGCGACGCCGACGGCTACTTCCCCGTCGACCATCCCCGCATGCTGGCCGCGGCCGCCGCCGACCAGGGCGAACTGTGGCTGGAGCCGGGCATGGGGCATGCCGAGCACGCGGCGAGCGACGCACTGCTGGGGCGGATCGGGGAGTGGGTCGTGGGCCGGGCGGGCTAGCCTGACGGGGTTCACCGACAAGCAGATCGAGGAAGCAGATGCCAAAGGTCACGGTGCGCTACTGGGCCGCCGCCAAGGCCGCGGCCGGGGTGGCCGAGGAGCCGTACGAGGCGGCCACGCTCGCCGAGGCGCTCGCCGGGGTGCGTGAGCGGCACCCCGGCGAACTGGAACGCGTGCTGCGGCGATGCTCGTTCCTCGTGGACGGTGACCCCGTGGGCACCCGCGGACATGAGACGGTACGGCTGGCCGACGGCGGCACGGTCGAGGTGCTCCCGCCGTTCGCAGGAGGGTGAACGATGACCAACCAGCCGTACGACGGCTATGACCCCTACGGGCAGCAGCCGCAGACCCCGCAGACCCCGCAGGGGTGGCCCGGGCAGGGGCACCAGCAGGGCTATCAGCAGGGATATCAGGGGTACGACGATCCGTACGCCGCTCAGCAGTACACGCAGCAGTGGCAGGGGCAGACCTGGGAGACGCAGACGCAGTCGCCGGTGTCCGCGCAGGTGACGGCGGCGGAGGAGACGGCGTATCTGCCGCCACAGGGGTACGAGCCTCCTGTTCCCGCTCCCACCCCAGCCTCCGCTGCCGAGTACGGCCCGGCCACCGTCGCCGGGAACGCGCGGATCACGGACGCGCAGCGGGCGCGGGCGGAGGGGCGGTCGCCGATCATCGAGCCCGGGATGCAGCCGGCCGCGCTGACGGCGCTGCTGGGGCTGTTGCTGGCGGGTGCGGCGGCGGTCGGCACGTATGCGCTCCTGGTGCCGCTCGTCGTCCTCCAGGCCGTCACGGCGGCGGGCTGGTTCCGGCTGAACGGGATGTGGCCGGCGCGGCAGGGCATCGCGCTGGGCTTCGCGGGCGCGCTGGCGGCGGACGCGGCGCTGCTGGCGTCGGACCGCTCGCCCTCGGCGATCCTGGGCACGCTCGGGGTGTGGGTGCTTCTCGCGCTGGTGCTCCAGCTGCGCTCGCACGCCGACCCGGACGAGCGGATGTACGGCCTGATGGCGACGGTCGCGGCATCGGCGCTGGCGATCGTGGCGGGCGGGTACCTCGCGGCCGAGCCGGACGCGGTGACCGTGGGCGCGATCGCGGTGGCGGTCGCCGTCCTGGCCCGCGCCCTGCCGCTGCCGACCCCGGCGTCGGTCGTGGTGGCGCTGCTCGCGGCGGCGGGCGGCGGTGTCGCGGCCGGCTCGATGACGGGCCTGGGCACGTCCGGCGCCCTCCTGGGCGCGGGCGCGGCAGCCTGCGCCCTGATCGGCCACCGAGTCGCCAGCTACGACTACCCGTCCCGCTTCGTCCACTTCACGGCGGGCGTGGCCCTGCCCCTGTCCGCCGCGGCCCCGGTGGTCTATGTGCTGGGGCGGGCGCTGGTCTAGCGCCTGCGCGCGGCTTGTGGGTCGGGGCCGCGCCGGGGGTGTCCGTCCTCGGAACGGCGCGATGGGGTGGGTGACCGACTGACTGTCCGTTGACGCGCCAACCGCTGCGGGCGGCCTCCCGACACGTCCCCTTCTCGCCATGGGCGGCTGCGGGCCCGCTCAGCTGCGGGCAGTCGTGCCGCTGGGGCGGCACGGGCGGGCGCAGCGGCACCCCGTACCGCCGGGCTGCGGGCCCACCCGGCCCGGGCCCCAGGGCAGAGCACCCGCCCTGTCACAGATGATCGACAAAACCCACGGCCCCCACCCCCCACGGAGTTACCCTCACGCTAGGACGGCCGCTCGGTCGTCGAACACCGGACCGCCGTCCAACCGCCTAGGTGGGGGAAACACCGCATGCGCGCACTGCGAATACTGCTGATCATCGTCGTGATCCTGGGCGGGCTCTTCGTGATCGCCGACCGCGTCGCCGTGAACTTCGCCGAGGGCGAGGCCGCCGACCGCCTGAAGGCCACCGAGAACCTCTCCGCCACCCCGGACGTGTCCATCAAGGGCTTCCCGTTCCTCACCCAGGTCGTCGGCGGTTCCCTGGACGACATCGAGGTCGGCATCACGAACTACGAGGCCGCCGCGGGCAACGGCGCCGAGAAGATCCGTATCGACGACCTCCGGGCCGACATGCGGGGCGTCGAGTTCTCCGGCGACTACAGCTCCGCCACCGCCACCAGCGCCACCGGCACCGCGACCATCGCCTACGACGAGCTGCTGAAGACGGCGAAGTCCGAACCCACTCAGGTCGCCCCGGGCGTCACCGCCAACATCGTCGGCCTCTCCGACGGCGGCAACGGCAAGATCAAGGTCACCGTCGAGGCCACCGTCCTCGGCACCAAGCTGCCCGAGCCGGTCTCCGTGCTCAGCTCCGTGACGGTGATCGACGGCGACACCGTACGGGTGAAGGCCGACGGCCTGCCCAAGTTCGGCGGCGTCGAGATCGCCGAGTCCCGGGTCCGGGCCATCACCGACTTCCAGCAGAAGATCGACGGCCTGCCCGGCGGCATCCAGCTGGACAAGGTCCAGGCCGCGCCGGGCGGCGTCGAGATCACGGTGAAGGGTTCCAACGTCCGTCTGGCCGGGTAGGAAAGGCGCCGGGCGGACTGGCCCTGGAGTGTCCGGTGGGCGAGACGGTGATGTCCGTAGCTCAGATGTGACGGCGGAAACATTCGGGCACAACCCTTGTCCTGCGCCTCCTCGTACCCCCTCGATCCCACATCGTGGATTTTCGCGTCTCAGCATGCGACACGCCGGTGACACGCGCGCCTGACCGTCCCTACGATCGACGGCATGAAGCGACAGGCGGATCTCACGAAGCGGCGGGCAGTAGACCTGTGCCGCGTCGCCGCCATGCTCTGTCGCACCTTCTGAGCGACCGCGTCGGCCCATGCGCCGGCGCGCGCATCCCCGCCGCCCTGCACCAAGGGCACTCGTGCGCCGCCCTCGTCATGGGCGCGCGCCCCGCAGATCTCGCACGCCCCGCCGCAACTGCCCCGGAGGAGAAAGAGCATGAGCCGCAGCGACGTCCTGGTCGACGCCGACTGGCTCCAGGAGCACCTGGACGACCCGACCATCGCCATCGTCGAGGTGGACGAGGACACGTCCGCCTACGAGAAGAACCACATCCGGAACGCGATCCGCATCGACTGGACCCAGGACCTCCAGGACCCGGTCCGTCGTGACTTCGTCGACCAGGAGGGCTTCGAGAAGCTCCTGTCGGAGAAGGGCATCGCGAACGACCACACGGTGATCCTGTACGGCGGCAACAACAACTGGTTCGCCTCGTACGCGTACTGGTACTTCAAGCTGTACGGCCACGAGAACGTCAAGCTCCTCGACGGCGGCCGCAAGAAGTGGGAGCTCGACGCCCGCGAGCTCGTCGCCGGCGACGAGGTGCCGGAGCGTCCGAAGACGGACTACAAGGCCAAGGCCCAGGACACGTCGATCCGTGCCTTCCGCGACGACGTGGTGGCGGCCATCGGCTCGCAGAACCTCGTCGACGTGCGCTCGCCCGACGAGTTCTCCGGCAAGCTGCTCGCCCCGGCCCACCTGCCGCAGGAGCAGTCCCAGCGCCCCGGCCACGTGCCGAGCGCCCGCAACATCCCGTGGTCCAAGAACGCCAACGACGACGGCACCTTCAAGTCGGACGAGGAGCTCAAGGAGCTCTACGCCGCGGAGAGCGTCGACCTGGCCAAGGACACCATCGCCTACTGCCGCATCGGTGAGCGCTCCGCGCTGACCTGGTTCGTGCTGCACGAGCTGCTCGGTGTGGAGAACGTCAAGAACTACGACGGCTCCTGGACCGAGTACGGCTCCCTCGTCGGTGTGCCGATCGAGCTCGGCGCCAACAAGTAAGCGAACCGACCGACCTTTCAAGACCTCTCTTCAGGAGTACGACATGTGTGGAGCGAAGGCCGGCGGCCCGGACGCCTCGACGATCAAGCCCGGTGAGACCACGATCCAGGGTCAGGTGACCAAGGACGGCGAGCCCGTGACCGGCTACGTCCGTCTGCTGGACTCGACCGGCGAGTTCACGGCCGAGGTGCCGACCTCGGCGACCGGACAGTTCCGCTTCTACGCGGCCGAGGGCACCTGGACCGTCCGTGCCCTCGTGCCCGGCGCCACCGCCGACCGCACGGTCGTCGCCCAGAAGGGCGGCCTGGCGGAGGTCGCGATCGCCGTCTGATCTGACGGTGGCAGTGCCCCAAGGGGCCGCATCCCACGGGTTGGACGCCTGGGGTGCGGCCCTTCGGCATGCCCGGACCTACGCTGGGTGTATGTACGCACGACGGCGGCGCACGTACTTCGCGATGATGGGCGGCTGCATCGGGCTGTTCGTCCTGGCCTGGGGCGTCGTACGCCTGTGGTCCGTCCCCGTCGCCGTCGGGATGTGCCTCGTCGCCATGGTCATCCCGCCCGTCGCGGCGATGGTCGCGAACCGGCGTGGCCCGGACGACCGGTGGTGGGACGACCCCTCCGGGGACCCCAAGTCCGACGAGTGGTGGGACGAACTGGACGGCAAGAAGCGCCGGTACTGAACCGGCGAGGGGGAGGAAGCGTGCGTCTGACTGCGGCGACTCTGGACGCCCCGAACGCCCGTGAGCTGGCCGCCTTCTACCTGCGGCTGCTGCCCGGGTGGCGGGTGTGGCGCGGGGAGGACGGGCAGGACTGGGTGCACATCCGGCCGCCGGACGGTGGTACCGGACTGTCCTTCCAGACCGAGCCCGCCTACCGGCCGCCCGTCTGGCCGAGTGCGCCGGACCGGCAGCAGATGATGATCCACCTCGACATCGAGGTCGACGACCTGGAAGGCGAGACCGCACGGGCCCTGGCCGAGGGCGCGCGGCTCGCCGAGTACCAGCCGCAGGACGGCGTCCGGGTGCTCCTGGACCCGGCGGGCCACCCCTTCTGTCTCTACACGGAGGCGGCGGAGCCGTCTCAGTAGACGAGCGCCTGGGTGTCCTCCGCCATGGCCTCCTGGACGAAGACCTGGGCGCCGGCGATGCGGACGCCCTTGATGACGTCCTGCTCCGTGATCTCGCGGCGGGCCGCGCACTGCGTGCACAGGGTGACGCGGCCGGCCGCCAGGATCGAGTCGAGCAGGTCGGGGAGCGGGGCCGCGTGCGGGAGCTCGAACTCGGCGGCGCGGCCGGGGAGGGCGTACCAGGCGGACTCGCCGGTCAGCCACAGGGAGACGTCGACGCCGCTGGCCACCGCCACCGCCGCCACCGTGAACGCCTGGGAGCACCGCTCGGGGGCGTCCGCCCCCGCGGTCACCTTGATCACCAGCTTCTTCGCCATAGCCCAAATCGTAGTGCCGAAGGCGCCCGCGTAAGCTGGGCCCGGCCCTGCGCACACATCCGCACCCCGCTCAAGGAGCACCCCGTGGAGCTTTTCTTCGAAATCCTGTTGGTCCTGGTCGCCGTCGGCGTTCTCGCCTTCGCCGGACTGACCGTGAAGAAGCTGTACCAGGGCCAGCGCTGACCCACGTCTAGGAACCTCTCATGATCGAGATCCCGTCCGACCTCCACAAAGACCTCGTCCCGCTCGCCTTCCTGCTCGGCAACTGGGCCGGTGCCGGGGTGCACGACTTCCCCGGCTCCGAGAAGTGCAACTTCGGGCAGGAGGTCGCCTTCACCCACGACGGCCGGGACTTCCTTGAGTACCGCTCCCACAGCTGGGTGCTGGACAAGGAGGGCAACAAGGTCCGGCCGCTGGAGTCCGAGCACGGCTTCTGGCGCATCGACGCCGACCGCAAGGTCGAGGTGACGATGACCCGCGACGACGGCGTCATCGAGATCTGGTACGGCGAGCTGGCCGACAAGAAGCCGCAGATCGACCTCGTGACGGACGCCGTGGCCCGCACCGCCGCCTCCCAGCCGTACACCGGCGGCAAGCGGCTGTACGGCTACGTCAAGAGCGACCTGATGTGGGTCGGCGAGAAGCAGACCCCCGAGGTCGAGCTGCGCCCCTACATGTCGGCCCACCTGAAGAAGGTCGTCACCCCGGAGGAGGTCGAGCGCTGGGCCAAGGCCCTGCCCGACGACATGCCGGACGACGGGATCGCTTTCTTCAAGTAGTTCTAGACTGGCCGGTGTGGTGAGCACCGACTGGAAGAGTGATCTGCGGCAGCGCGGCTACCGGCTGACCCCGCAGCGGCAACTCGTGCTCGAAGCCGTGGACACCCTGGAGCACGCGACCCCCGACGACATCCTCGTGGAAGTGAGGAAGACGGCGTCGGGGGTCAACATTTCCACGGTGTACCGGACGCTGGAGCTGCTGGAGGAGCTCGGCCTGGTCAGCCACGCCCATCTGGGGCACGGCGCGCCGACGTACCACCTCGCGGACCGGCACCACCACCTCCACCTGGTCTGCCGTGACTGCCAGGACGTCATCGAGGCGGATGTGGCCGTGGCCGCCGAGTTCACCGCGAAGCTGCGGGAGACGTTCGGGTTCGACACCGACATGAAGCACTTCGCGATCTTCGGCCGGTGCGAGGACTGCACGCTCAAGGCTTCAACTACCGAGTCGTAGGCTTACGCATATGAAGAGCCCCCTGCTGACCCTGCCCGGCGCCGTCCCCGCCGAGGGCGTGGACGAAGGCGTCGCCGCCCACTACGGCGATCTGTTCCGCGAGCAGCGTGCCCTCGCCGACGGCACCGGTTTCGTGGACCTCTCGCACCGGGGGGTCGTCACCGTCACCGGCGACGACCGGCTCGCCTGGCTGCACCTGCTGCTCACCCAGCACGTCAGCGACCTCCCGGCGGGCCAGGCCACCGAGGCGCTGATCCTGTCCGCGAACGGCCACATCGAACACGCCCTCTACCTCGTCGACGACGGCGAGACGGTCTGGGCCCATGTGGAGCCGGGCACCCAGGACGCGCTGATCGCGTACCTGGAGTCCATGAAGTTCTTCTACAAGGTCGAGGTCGCCGACCGGACGGCCGACATCGCGGTGGTGCACCTGCCGGCCGGCTCCATCGCCGAGGTGCCGCAGGGCGTGGCCGTACGTGAGACGCCGTACGGACGGGACCTGTTCCTGCCGCGCGCCGACCTGGAGGCGTACGCCGGGCAGGCCGGGCCGCCCGCCGGGATCCTCGCCTACGAGGCGCTGCGCGTGGAGCAGCACCGGCCCCGGCTCGGCTTCGAGACCGACCACCGCACCATCCCGCACGAGCTGGGCTGGATCGGCTCGGCGGTGCACCTCCAGAAGGGCTGCTACCGGGGCCAGGAGACGGTCGCCCGGGTGCAGAACCTGGGCAAGCCGCCGCGCCGGCTGGTCTTCCTGCACCTGGACGGCAGCGAGGTCCACCTGCCGGTGGCCGGCACCGAGCTCCGGCTCGCGCAGGACGGCCCCGACGGCCGGAAGGTCGGCTTCATCACGACCTCCGTACGCCACCACGAGCTCGGGCCGGTCGCCCTCGCGCTGGTGAAGCGGAACGTGCCGGTGGACGCGCCGCTGGTGGCCGGGGACACGGCAGCGGCCCAGGAACTCGTCGTCGAGCCGTAGAGCTTGTAGTCCTTTCGGGTCAGACTTCGATCAGCACGGTGAACGGGCCGTCGTTCGTCAGTGATACACGCATGGCGGCTCCGAAGCGGCCCGTGGCCACCGTCGCGCCCAGCGCGCGTAGTTGGGCGACCACCTCGTCGACGAGCGGTTCGGCCACGTCGCCGGGGGCGGCGGCGTTCCAGGTGGGGCGGCGGCCCTTGCGGGCGTCGCCGTACAGGGTGAACTGGCTGATCACCAGGAGCGGGGCGTCGATGTCGCTGCACGACTTCTCGTCGTGCAGCATGCGGACCGACCAGAGTTTGCGGGCCAGCTGGGCCGCCTTCTCCTTGGTGTCCTCGTGCGTGACGCCGACGAGGACGCACAGCCCCTCGCCTTCGATCGCCCCTACGGTCTCGCCGTCCACGACGACGCTCGCGCCGTCCACCCTCTGCACCACTGCTCGCATACGTCCATCATGCAGGGCGGTGAACGCGCGATCGCAGGTGGTTCGCACATGGCCCGAAAGGGTGGTTTGCACCGGGCGCCAACAGGCCGCGCACGGACGTATTTTGCTGCTTAAGCGCCCATCTGGGGTCTATCGGGGGCACTCGTTCCCATAGCGGCCACTTGGGGTGACACGATGCTTTCACACACCGGTCGAGGGGACGGTTGAGGCACATGAGCACATCAAGTACCGGGCATCCGCTGGGGGCTGTCTGGTCGAACCAGACGGGGATCGGGGCGTCGGAGTACCACCGGCCCCCCACACAGCGCACCGACAGTCCGCCGCTGCCCTCGGACGCGCCCGAACACGAGCTGGCCGCGCTGAGCCTGCCCGAGCTGCGCACGCTGCGCCGCGAGGCCCAGCGCGACGAAGCCGACCTCAGCTACCTGCGGCGGCTGCTCCAGGGGCGGATCGACATCCTGCGCGCGGAGCTGACGCGGCGCACCCCGGTGGACGCGGCCTCCGTCGCCGTGCCCGCGGAGGCGTCCGTCGTCGAGCGGCTCGCGGAGATCCTGCTGGACGCCCCGGCCCGGCACCGCTCCTCCGCCCGGCACGTGACCCTGGGGACGCCGCAGGGCGAGGAGTACCGGCGGCTGGCCGCGGAGATGCTCGCCGAGGTCGAGCTGTCCGACCTGGACGCCCGGACGGACCTGGAGCTGAACACGGCGATGGGGCGGCTCGTGCGCTACGAGCAGCAGGTCTCCCGGCGGCGGCAGCGGCTCCAGCGCACGGCCGACGAGTGCAGCGCGGAGATCACGCGCCGGTACCGCGAGGGGGAGGCCCAGGTCGACGACCTGCTCGTGTGAGTCGCTCGGGGGGCCCGGGGGAGGGCCGGCGGTCGGATATTTACGCGACACCGACCGGCCCTCCACCTAGCGTGAATCCATGACCGCCACCGCCCGTGCCGACGGCATCGACGTACGCCCGATCACCGAGGCCGAGTTCACCGACTGGCTGCGTGCCGTGAGCACCGGCTTCCTGCGGGGGCCGGTCCTGTCCGAAGAGGAGATCGAGGGGCGTCGCCGGCAGTTCGTCCCCGGCCGCTACCTCGGTGCCTTCGACGGCGGCCGGTGTGTGGCGACCTTCCGGTCCTTCGACCAGGAGCTCACGGCCGTGGGCGGGGCGAGGGTCCCGGCCGACGCCGTCTCGGGCGTCACGGTCACCGCAACGCACCGCCGCCGCGGGCTGCTCAGCCGGATGATGGCGCAGGACCTGGCGGCCGCGAAGGAGCGCGGGGACGTCGTCGCGACGCTGATCGCCGCCGAGTACCCGATCTACGGCCGGTACGGCTTCGGGCCGGCGACCTGGACGGCCGAGTGGACGGTCGACGTGCCGCGCGCCGGTCTCGACGCCCGCTGGGCGGGCCCGACGGACGGCGGGCGGATCGACCTGGTGGACGGCGAGGACGTCCGCAAGCTCGGCCCGGAGCTGCACGAGCGGCTGCGCCGCACCCGGCCCGGCCTCATCACCCGCGACGAGGTGTGGTGGAAGCTCAACACCGGCGCCATACGGTTCGACCCGTCGTGGAAGCTGCCCTTCTTCGCCGTGTACCGCTCGGCGTCCGGCGAGGTCGAGGGCATGGCCGCCTACGAGGTCGACGACAACTGGGGTGACGCCAAACAGCCGTTGAACACGGCGAGCGTGCAGTGGCTGCTCGGCGCGACACCGGCCGCGGAGCGCGCCCTGTGGCAGTACCTGTGCTCCATCGACTGGGTCGTGAAGGTCAAGAGCGGCTGGCGGGCACCCGACGACCTGCTCCCGTTCCTCCTGCCGGATCCGCGGGCGGCCAGGATCACCTCGCTGGCGGACTGGCTGTGGGTGCGGATCCTCGACGTCGTACGGGCGCTTCAGGCGCGGACGTACGAGGGGGAGGGGAGGCTGGTGCTGGAGGTCGCCGGCGTGGACGGTCTGACCGGCGGACGCTACCGGCTGGAGGCCTCGGCCGCCGGGGCGTCCTGTACGCCGACCACCGAGAGTGCGGACATCACGCTCGGGCTGGTCGAGTTGGGGGCGCTGTGGCTCGGGGACGAGTCGGCGGTGCGGCTGGCGGCGCTGGGCCGGGTGCGGGAAGAACGAGCGGGCGCCGCCCGGAAGGCCGACGCCCTGCTGCGTACGTCCAGGCGGCCTTGGTGCCCGGACCTGTTCTGAACCGCTCCCTTCCGCCGACGACAGGGATCCCGCATCCGTAGCGAGCTGTTCGGTTGTGGTTGTTGTGCGGTGGTGCTTACCGGCGGTGGTGCCGACCGGCCGGGGCTCCCGGCTCCCCTCCGGAAGGGAGCCCCAGGACGGATGGCCAACCCCCTTGAAGGTCTGACCATGTCGCCCAAGTTGGCTACCAACTTCTCTGTACTTATCTCCGCTTGGAAGCGGCTCATAACCACCAGGTGCTGAACTGCCGGAAGATGGCGGGAAGTTGTACTGTTTTGTTGTGGACCCGGAACACGCCCCCGTCAATGGACGGAAGAGGTCGCAACGGCCACAGAGAACACATCACGAGGTGGCCGACGAACTGCGCGCCCGGATCAGGTCAGGAGCACTGCGGCCGGGCGAGCGCATGCCCACCCAGGCCCAGCTGGCCCAGGAGTTCGGCGTCGAGCGCGGTGCCGTACGCCAGGCCCTGCGCATCCTCCAGTCCGAGCGGTTGCTCACCAACGTGTCCAAGGGCAGCCCGGCGACCGTCGCCCCCGACCCGGACAGAGCGCTGACCGGCCCGGAAGCCCCGCCGCTACCGACCACGGTGGCCCTCGCTCCCCGGATCGCGGCGGCCTTCGCGGCGGAGCACGTCGAGATCGACGCCGTGTGCCTCACCTCCATCTCCCTCACGCTCGCCATCGGTGAGCCGCTGCGGCAGATCCACGCCGGACGGCTGAAACCGGCCAAGGTCGACGTCCGGGTCCTGCTGCCGAGCCGGGACATCGACCTCGCCTTCCCGGTGCCGGTCGAGGGGCGCGGCGACGACTGGGTGCACGACCGGTGGCTGGCGATGCGCAACGCCCAGGGGCAGGTCCTCCGGCACAACCTGCTGGCCCTGCGCGCCACGCACGGCATCGACGTGCGCGTCACGTTCCGGGCGCTGCCCTTCACCCCGCCGGTGAAGCTGTACCTGCTCAACAACACGGAGGCGTTGTTCGCGTACTACACGCTGATGCGCCGGGAGGCCGAGATCGACCACGAGCACCTGGAGATGTACGACGCCCAGGGCACCCAGTCGATGCTGTTCTCCTTCCAGCAGGGCCCCGGCCTGCGTGACACGACGTTCGTCGAGCAGTCGCACCTGTGGTTCAACGCGCTGTGGCAGACGATCAGTTCGGAGCTGGTGCTCACGGGCTGACGTCATCGGGCGGGGCCCGTCATCAGCAGCGCGAGCACGACCGCTCCGGCGGAGCTGACGGCCGGGCTCTTGGCCTTGATGCCCACGGTGAGAAGGACCAGGCCGACGATGCCGGCCGGACCGTACTTCCACTGGACGAGCTGCTCGAAGGCGACGACGAAGGCGGCGGAGAGGAGAGCGAGGGCGGGCATCGGAGTTCCCCCTTCGGAAGTTTGGAGGCAAAACTTCCGCCAACTCTGAGAAGTTGGCAACCAACTATGCTTAAGTTGTCCCCACTTGGCCCCTAGCTATAAACAACATTCAAACAACTCCCGCCAGGTGGATCGGAGTTGTAGCGTTTGGTCGTGGCCCAGGAGAACGTGGCGGAGAACGTGGCAGTGAACGGCAGCAGCAGGCTCTCGCCCCAGGAGATCGCCGGCATCCTGCGGGAACGTATCCGCGCCGGTGAGCTCAAGCCTGGGGACCGACTGCCCACCCAGGCCGAACTGGCCGAGGAGTTCGGCGTGGAACGCGGCGCCGTCCGCCAGGCCCTGCGGGCACTCCAGCAGGACGGCCTCCTCACCAACGTCAGCAAGGGCAGCCCGCCGCGGATCGCCGAGCCCGCCCCGGCCCGCGGCGAGCCCCAGCCGACGATGGTGGGCCTGGCACCGCGGCTCACCGAGGCGTTCTCGGCCCGCCGGGTCCGCGTCGACGTCGTCTGTCACACCGCGGAGACCCTGATGGTCGCCATCGGCGAGCCGCTCCGCCTGATCCACGAGGGCCGTATCCAGCCCGAGTCGATCGACGTCCGCATCCTGGTCCCGTCCCGGGACATCGAGCTGGCCTTCCCTGTCCCCGTGGAGGCACACGGCGACGACAACCCGGTTCACGAGCGCTGGCTGTCCATGCGCAACGCCCAGGGACAGGTCCTCCAGCACAACCTGCTCGCCCTGCGCTCCACCCACGGCATCGACGTGCACGTCACGTTCCGGGCGCTGCCCTTCACCCCACCGGTGAAGCTGTACCTGCTCAACCAGGAGGAGGCGCTGATCGGCTACTACATGCTGACCAGGCGCGCGGAGGAGTGGGGCAGCCAGACCCTGGACATGTACGACGTCCTCGGCTCCCAGTCGCTCCTCTTCTCCTTCGTGAAACGAGCGGGTCTGCGGGACGGGGCGTTCGTACAGGAATCCCAGAAGTGGTTCGACGCCCTCTGGGAAACCATCACCACGGACCTGACACTCTCCTAGTGACTCCTGATACGACGAAGACTGGTTCGGTAACAGTCGAGACCGAGAATGATCAGCACCACCTCCTGGCTCTGATCAAGGGCGCCCGTGTCGTGCTCTGGGACTTCGACGGGCCCATCTGCCGTCTGTTCGCCGGGCACTCGGCGGACGGCGTGGCGAGCGACCTGGTGTCCTGGCTGGAGGGCCGGGGCCTGCACGGCCTGCTGACGGAGACGGAACGCGAGTCGCTCGACCCGCAGGTCGTCCTGCGCGCCGTGGACCGCCGGCATCCCGGCAGCGACCTCGTCGCCGAGCTGGAGGAACGTCTCACCCATGAGGAACTGCGGGCCGCGTCGTCGGCGATGCCGACCCCGTACGCGGACCCGCTGATACGCACCTGGTCGGCGGTGGGCTCCCGCCTCGCGATCGCCACCAACAACTCCCCGCGGGTGGTGCGCAAGTACCTCGAAAGCCGCGGCCTCGTCGGTTGCTTCGCCCCCCACATCTACGGCCGCACCCAGGAACTCCGCCACCTGAAGCCGGACCCCCACTGCCTCAACCGGGCGCTGAACGCCACGGGTACCGCCCCGGCCGACGCCCTGATGATCGGCGACGCCCCCTCGGATCGCGAGGCCGCGGCACGGGCCGGGGTGCCGTTCCTCGGGTACGCGCGCAACAGCCGGAAGGCCAAGCTCCTGAGGGAAGCGGGAGCCGACGCCGTGGTCCAATCCCTGGACCCCGTACTGAGGTCGCTGCGCGGCTAGGGGGTGTCCGGACGGGTGCCCGGGTCACCCGGGAGGGGACGAGTTCGGCTCGATGGCCGGGTTCACCCCTGATGACGGCATCCGGTGGAGTAACGTGCCTTCCCCCTTACACCATCCGCACCACCGGGGCAGGCTGAACCACCCAATGACACCCCCATCGGTCTCCGGTGCTCGGCAGCGAGCAGTCGAGATGAGCGGCGACCCGAACCTGGTCAAGGGGCCGCTCAAGGGGTACCACCACGAGACCTACGTCCTCGCCTTGCCCGGTGGGGCACGAACCGTCAAGGTCCGTGAGCCGCGCTCCGAGATCCTGTGGTTCGACCGGAGGTGCTTCAGGTCGGAGGAGGAACTGCTCCGCGCCCTCCAGGGGCACATCAGCCGTGTCCCCGGCATCGTCGATGCCGCCGGCATGGCCCTTCAGGGATTCATCGAAGGGCGGACACTCGGTGAGCAGCGGCGGCCGGGGCGGCGCGTTCCCGACGCGGTGTTCGTCCAGATCGTCGACCTCTTCAGGGAGATGGTGCGGGTCACACCGGACATGCTGAGGGTGGAGCGCCGCTGTGAGGACCGGGACCGCGCCGAGGACGGGGACAGCGACGGCTTTCTGGAGCGTCTGATCGTCTTCGTCGAGGAGCAGGTCTACAGGAAGAACCACACGGCGTTCGCCGGCCTGTTCCGCGCGCTCGGCATCTCGGACGAATCGTTCATCCTGCTGAGGAAGCACGTGCTGGGGCTCCAGGAGCGCCCGTTCTGTCTCCTGCACGCGGATCTGCACCGGGAGAACTTCGTCCTGGATCCGAAGGGCCGGCTCTGGGCCATCGACTGGGAGCTGGCGATGCTGGGCGATCCGCTCTACGACCTGGCCACCCACCTCTACCTGATGCGTTATCCGGGCGATCAGGAGAGCCGTATGGTCCGTGAATGGTGCGACCTGGCCGAGAGGATCCGGCCGGGCAGCTCGTCCGGATGGGAGCGGGACCTGCCGTTGATCCTCGACTTCAAGCGGGCGCAGTCGGTCTTCACCGATGTCATCCGGGTGTCGCTGTCCCTGCGCGAGGACGCGGGCTTCAACTGGGTGGCCCTGCCCGTGGCCGCCGGCAAGCTCCAGAAGATCCTCGCCGCCGCCGCACAACCGCTCGGCCTGACGCAGGTGCCGACCCGTTCGCAGATCATGGCGGCGCTGATCCGCTGGCGCGGCGACGGTTCCCCGGACCGGGCCCTCTCCTAGGGGCCTGGCCCACCCGCGCCCCCACCCCGCTCGTCGCGCACTGCGTAGGCTCGCCGCATGAGCGAGATCGGGCTGCGGGAGCGCAAGAAGCAGCGGATGTACCAGGTCGTGTCGGACATCGCGATCCGGCTCTTCCTGGAGAAGGGGTTCGACGCGGTGTCCGTCGCCGAGGTGGCGGCGGCGGCCGAGATCTCCAAGCCGACGCTGTTCCGGTACTTCCCGGCGAAGGAGGATCTGGTGCTGTACCGGATCGCCGACCACGAGGGAGAGACCGCGCGGGTGGTGGCGGAGGCGGAGGGGGAGCCCGTGGAGGCGTTGCGGCGGCACTTCCTGGACGGGCTGGAGCGGTGCGATCCCGTGACCGGGCTCAACGACGATCCGCGGGTGCTCGCCTTCCACAGCCTGCTCTACGGGACGCCCTCCCTGGTCGCCCGGGCGCACACGCACCAGGAGCGGTCCGAGGCCGCGCTCGCCGAGGTGCTCGGGGGCGATCTGGACGCGCGGCTCGCGGCCGGGCAGATCATGGCCGTGCAGCGGATCCTCGCGATGGAGAACTGGCGGCGGATCGCGGCGGGGGAGCGGGTGGCGGACGTACGGGCGGATGCGGTGTCGGCGGCGGAGCGGGCGTTCGGGTGGCTGGTGGCGGGGCTGCCGCCGCGCGTCCGGGCGGGTCGGCTCGATGGTGATACTGAGTAATAAATTTAACTCGGTAACATTCTTTCGGTACGCTCGGTGGAATGACGCCGACCGAACCCGCCCTCCAGCACGCTCTCAGCCGTGAACGCGCCCACCACGACCGCTGCCGGGCCGCCCTCTCCGCGATGGTCGAGGGCGCCGACGAGCAGGTAGTCGTCGGCGAGGACGTCTCCGCGTCGGGCGCCGACGCCGAGGTCCTCGGGTACCGGCTGCGCAGCCAGGCCAAGGCGCTGCGGGAGCTGCCCGAGGGGCCCTTGTTCTTCGGGGCCCTGCGGGGGGAGCAGGGTGAGCTGCACATCGGGCGGCTGCGGATCACCGAGCACCCGGCCGAACCACCCCTCGTCGTCGACTGGCGTGCGCCCGTCTCGCGCGCCTTCTACCAGGCCTCGGCCCGCGACCCGCAGGGCGTCGCCGTGCGCCGGCGGTTCGGGTGGGCGCCCGGCAGCCGGGGCGATTCCGGCGACCTCACCGGCCTGGAGGACGAGCACCTGGGGGAGGGCGAGGCGCGGGCGAGCGAGATCGTCGCCCGGGAGATCGAACGGCCCCGCGTCGGGCCCATGCGGGACATCGCCGCGACCATCCAGCCCGAGCAGGACGACCTCGTACGCGGGGACCTGGCGGTGTCGGTGTGCGTGCAGGGGGCGCCCGGCACCGGCAAGACCGCCGTCGGGCTGCACCGGGCCGCGTATCTGCTCTACACGCACCCGCAGCGCATCCGGCGCGGCGGTCTGCTGATCCTCGGGCCCAACCGCACCTTCCTGTCGTACATCGCGGAGGTCCTGCCGTCTCTCGGCGAGACCGGTGTGCGGCAGTCGACCCTGGCCGAGGAGATCGCACGGCATCCGGTCGGCGGCTGCGACGAACCGGCGGCCGCCGCCGTCAAGCACGACGCCCGGATGGCCGAGGTGCTGCGGCGGGCGCTGTACGCGCGCGTGCGTGCCGACGGCGGTGACGGTGAAGGGCTCGCCGTGCCCGACGGGGCGTACCGGTGGCGGGTGCCGGCGGCGGAGTTGGCCCGGATCGTGGCCCGGGTGCGGGAGGAGGAACCGCAGTACGGGGTCGGCCGGGAGCGGGTGCGGTCGCGGATCGTGCGGTCGGTGCGCGAGCAGGCCGAGCGGCGGGCCGGGCCGCAGAGCAACGCCTGGGCGCGCCGGGTCGAGCGGGCGCGGCCGTTGTCCGCGTACGTCGACGCCGTCTGGCCCCGGATGCGGCCCGAGGAGGTCGTGGCCGGACTGCTCAGCGATCCCCGGATGCTGGCGGAGGCCGCCGACGGGCTGCTGGACCCCGGCGAGCAGCGGGCGCTGCTGTGGCGGAAGCCGCCCCGGTCGTGGAAGTCGGCGCGCTGGTCGGCCGCTGATCTGGTGCTCCTGGACGAGGTCGCCGGGCTGATCGAGCACCCGGAGGGCTACGGGCATGTCGTCGTCGACGAGGCGCAGGACCTGTCCCCGATGGAGTGCCGGGCCATCGCCCGCCGGGCGCCCTTCGGCTCGCTGACGGTGCTGGGCGACCTGGCGCAGGGGACGACACCGTGGGCGGCGCGGTCGTGGCACACCGCCCTGGCGCATCTGGGGAAACCGGACGCGGCCGTGGTCGAGCTGACCACCGGCTTCCGCGTGCCGCGGGCGGTGGTCGGCCTCGCCAACCGGCTGCTGGAGCGGCTGGACGTGGACGTACCGGCGGCCCGTTCGCTGCGCGGCGACGGGGAGTTGCGGATGCGGGAGACGACCCCGGACGGCGTGCCCGGAGCGGTGGTGGAGGCCGTACGGGACGCGCTGGGGCGGGAGGGCTCGGTCGGGGTCGTCGCGGCGGACGCGGACGTGCCCCGGATGCGGGCGGCCCTGGACGCGGCCGGCATCGGGGCGGCGGGCCCGGAGGAACCCGGCGCGCGGGTGTCCCTGGTGCCGGCGAGCGTCGTCAAGGGACTTGAGTACGACCATGTCGTGGCCGTGGAACCGGCGGCGATCGCCGAGGCGGAGGAACGGGGGCTGCACCGGCTGTACGTGGTGCTGACGCGGGCGGTGTCACGGCTGGAGGTGGTGCGGGGGAGGACGTTGCCGTTCTAGGCGGACACCCTCTGGGCCGGGTCTCATGCCCGCGCGACGCCGCCCGGGCCGAGCCGGCCGAGGAGGCCCGGCCCTCCTGGGCTCACTCCCGCCCGATGACCTCCGCGATCCGGATGAAACCGTCCGTCCCGTGCCCGAGCCCGATCGCGCGGCGGGCCATGCCCTCGGCCGCGCGCATGACGCCGGCGTCGATGCCGTGGGACTCGGAGACGTGGACGATGTGGGCCATGGACGACACCGCCGAGGTGAGCGGGTTGCCCTCGCCGGAGTACGTGCCGGCGTCGGCGTCCGCCGCGGCCTCGGCGAACACCGGCGGCAGGATCGCGCCGATGCCCTGGGCGAAGGGCGCCAGCTCGCCGGCGGTGACGCCCTCGGCGCGGGCCACCGCCAGGGCGTGCGCGAAGCCCGCTATCGCCGTCCAGAAGATGTCGAGCAGGGCGATGTCGTAGGCAGCGGCCCGGCCCGTGTCCTCGCCGAGGTGGGTGTGGGTGCCGCCCAAGGCCTGTCGCACGGGCGCCACTTCCTCGTAGAGGTCCGCCGGTCCGCTGTGCAGGAACACGGCGTCGGGCGTGCCGATGGTCGTCGTCGGGGTCATGATCGCGCCGTCCAGGTAGCGGACGCCGTGCGCGGCGGCCCAGTCGGCGGTGTCGCGGGCCCGGGCCGGGGTGTCGGCGGTCAGGTTCACGACCGTACGGCCCTTGAGGGCGGTGGCGACGTCGTCCTGGCGCAGGACGGCGTCGACGGCGTCGTAGTTCACCACGCAGACGACGACCACCTCACCGGCGGCGACTGCCTCGGCCACCGAGCCGGCGCCCACCGCCCCGCGTTCGACGAGTTCCCGGTCTCTGCCCGGGGTGCGGTTCCAGACCGTGGTCGGCAGTCCCGAGTCCAGGAGAGCACCGGCCAGCGCACGGCCCATCGGGCCGAGACCGAGGACGGTGACGGCGGGCCGCGCGGAATGTTCCGGGGACGAGGACGTGCTGTACGTGGACACGCTTGAACTCCCTTGCAGGCATGCGCAATTGATGATGAATGGGGCAAAAGGATGACGCGTCGGCGCCAGGACCCGAACGTCTGCGGAGTGACCGCCGCGATCGCCGTGATCGACGGCAAGTGGAAGACGACCCTGCTCTGGCTGCTGGAGTCGGGCCCGCACCGCCCGGCGGAACTGCGCCGGCAGCTGCCGGGCCTCACTGAGAAGGTGCTGACCGAGGCGCTACGGGAGATGGTGATGGACGGGCTGGTGCGTCGGGAGGTGTACGACGTGCTGCCGCCGAAGACCGTCTACTCCCTGACCCCCTTCGGCCGCGAACTCGCCGAGGCGCTGGCCCCGCTGTCCGACTGGGGCCACCGGCGTCTGGAGCAACTGGCCGGGACGCAGGCCATCCGGTCGGCCTCCTGACTCTCAAGTCACCTCCGTCCCTTCAGGATCCGGCGCCTCGCCGACGGCCCGCCACCAGGTTCCCCCCGCGCCGGTCCGCTGCCAAGTACCCACAAAAAAGTGGGTGTTCGGCCCTGTCCGACTCGTCAGCCGGTCAGACGCCCCGGCACCGCGAAGTGGGGGGCGGCGAACAGCCGGGCCGGGGCCGCCGGGTCGTCACCGGCGCAGGTGTCGGCGAGTGTGTCGATGAGCCGGTCGTAGTCGGGCCCGGTCCTGCCCGCGTAGGCCTCGGTCATCCGGCCCGGACAGTCGCGGCGGCGTCCACAGGGTGTGGACGCCGCCGCGCCAGGTCATGAGCCCGGGGTGAAGGGGCCGCCTCCGGTGAAGGCCAGTTCGTGGAAGCGTTCGCCGATGCGGCGGTGGGTGGCCGCGTCCGGGTGGACCTCGTCGGGGAGGGGGTGTTCGGCCGCGTCGGACTCGCCGTAGAGGTCGAGGCCGTCGAGGTAGTGGATGTTCGGGTCGTCCGCGGCGCGCTGCCGCACGATGCGGGACAGTTCCTCCCGGATGACGCCGAGCGTCAGCTTCCCGGCGGCCACCTCCGCCGGGTCGCCCATGGCGGAGAACCGCAGCCGGCCCTCGCCGAGTCCGCTGAGGTCCGGGGCCGTGGGGCCGGGCGTGTCCTCGTGGATGGCGCAGTGGACGGAGGAGACGACCAGCAGCGGGGTGTCGGGGTGCCCCTCGCGGATCGTGTCGAGGAAACCGTGCACGGCCGGACCGAAGGAGCGCAGCCGCATCACGTCCCCATTGACGATGTTGATGCCGATCTTGACGCTGATCAGGTCGGCCGGGGTGTCCCGCATGGCACGCGCGGTGAACGGGTCGAGCATCGCGCTGCCGCCCAGACCGAGGTTGACCAGTTCCACACCGCCGCGCAACGCGGCGATCGCCGGCCAGATGGCGGTCGGGCTCGCGGCGTCGGAGCCGTGACTGATCGAACTGCCGTGGTGCAGCCACACCCGGCGGCCCCGGTCCGGCACGGGTGCCACGGGCGCGTCGGTGCGCAGGGCGACGAGCTCGGTGGTCTCGTTGTGCGGCAGCCAGATCTCGACGTCCTTCTCGCGCGCGGGCAGCCCGGTGAAGCGGATGGTGCCGACCGGGCCCGGCGTGACCTCGCCGTCCCAGGTGGCCATGTCGATCGCGAGGACGTTGCCGCCCGTCCCCGCGGCCTGGCCGGCCGGGCGCCCGTCGACGAGCAGGTCGTACAGGCCGTCCGGCCGGGGCGGGAGGCCGGCGTAGTCGCGCTTGGTGCGCAGCGTGTCCAGCTCTACGGCGGTCGCGGCGGTACGGAACACCAGCCGTACGCCGGACGGCTGGGCCTCGGCCATGGCCAGCTGGGCGTTGGTGTTCTGCGCGCGGGCCCGGGCGGGCAGCCGGTGCGGGAGCGCCCCGTGTTCGGTGCGCTCCAGGTCGAGGGCGCCGCGCAGCAGGTCCGCGGTGAGGGGCGTGTTGATCCAGTCGTGCTCGGAGTGCATGGTGTCAGCCTCGGGGGTCGGTAGGGGGCGCGGGCCAGTTCCGCAGCAGCGTGTCGAGGGCGTCGAGGATCCGGGCCCAGGTGTCGTCGGTGTCGGGGGCGCTGTGGCTGAACCCGCCGCCCATCTCCAGGCTGACGTACCCGTGGAAGACGCTGCCCAGCAGCCGGACCGCGTGGGTCTGGTCCGGTTCCGTCAGGTCGTAGCCGCGCAGCAGCGCCCGGGTCATCTGCGCGTGCCGGACCCCGGCGCTCGCGGCCGCCGTCTGCGGGTCCAGCCTCAGCTGGGCCGCGGCGTAACGGCCGGGGTGCTCCCGGGCGTAGTCGCGGTACACGTTCGCGAGCGCGGCCAGGGCTTCCTTCCCGGCCCGCCCGGCCAGGGCGTCGGCGGCCCGGTCGGCGAGTTCCGTGAGCGCGAGCAGGGCGATCCGGGTCCTGAGGTCCTGGGAGTTCTTCACGTGCGAGTACAGGCTCGCGACCTTGACGTCGAACCGGCGGGCGAGCGCCGAGACGGTCACCTGGTCGAAGCCGACCTCGTCGGCCAGTTCGGCACCCGCCTGGGTCAGGCGTTCCGGTGTCAGTCCTACGCGTGCCATATGGCCACTCCCTCCTGCCAGAAGGAAGTGTGCGATACCTAATAATGTTAGGCAAATCCTATGCGGCCTTAGGCGGCTTAGGCGTCTTGCAGAGCACGCCGAGCGGGCTCCCGCAGTCTCCTGCCCCGCCTGGTCAGCCCCCAGGGCTTCAGGACCGAGATCACCGTCATGAAGACGTACGCGGACAGCGAGACGACCGGCCCGAACAGGACGTCACCGGCGTCCGGCAGGGGCCCGCCCGCCGCCACGGCGGTGACCGCGGAGTTCACCCCGGGGCGCAGGGCGAACACCGTGGCGGTGGTCGTGGCGAGGGTCAGCCAGAACTTCGTGCAGACCCATCGGTACCGGGCGAGTCCCCACGGCGTACCGAGGGACAGCACCAGTCCGCTGAGCAGCGTGAGGAACGCGACGGGGAGCAGGAGCCAGCCGGCGAAGAGCTTCATGGCCCGGACGGAGCCCTCCACGGTCACGGCGGACCCGGTGGTGGCCGCGGTGGTCCCGAGCGCGAGCAGCCCGAGCGTGAGCCCGAGCCAGCTCGCGGAGGCGGTGACGTGGACGACGAGAACGGCCCGGCGCGCCGGGCGGCCGAGTTTCGGAATCGGGTGGGGCTTCTGCTTCGGCTTCACGCTGCCACCGTGCCGGGAGGGGGCGGTGAAGGCGTCTGACGGCGGGAGCAAACCGGCGTACTGGCGTCGGCGTACGGGCGGGGTAGCAACGTGTACTCGCTCGGCGTGACGGCCCGGACCTGTCAGCGTCGTCGTCTAGCTTCACGGCATGACCGAACCCTCCCACGTCACCTCCGTCCGAGAGTCCTACGACACCGTCGCCGCCGACTACGCCCGACTCGTCAAACAGCCGGCCGAGCTGGATCCGGTGTCGCGCGCGATGCTGGCCGCCTTCGCCGAGCTCGTACGGCCGCCGCACCCCGGGCCGGTGGCCGACCTGGGCTGCGGCCCGGGCAAGGTGACGGCCCACCTGGCCGCGCTGGGGGTGCCGGTGTTCGGCGTGGACGTGTCGCCGGAGATGGTCGAGCTGGCCCGGGCGGCTTACCCGGATCTCCGCTTCACCGTCGGCTCGATGACCGCGCTGGAGATCGGCAGCGGCGAACTCGGCGGCATCCTGGCGTACTACGCCACCCACCACACCCCGCCGCAGTGGCTGCCGACCGTGTACGCCGAGTTCCACCGCACCCTCGCGCCCGGCGGCCGGCTGATGCTGGCCGGCCCGGTGGGCAGCGGCGAGCACCTGCGCCCGTCACACGCCTACGGCGACCATCCGGTGTCCTACGAGTCGTACCTGCTGCCGCCGGACCGGATCGCCGAACTGCTCCACCGGGCCGGACTGGTCGTCACGACGCGTGTCGTGCAGGAGCCGGACGAGGGGACCAAGAGGCAGATCGGCACGTTCCTGGCGTACAAGCCGCAGTAGCGACAGGCGGGCCCCGCCGCTACCCGCCGTGCAGCCACACCCGCAGCGGGCCGACCGGCTCGAAGCCGTACCGGACGGCGGTCTCCAGGTCGTCGCCGCTCTCGTAACCGACCACGGGCAGGGTGGGGAAGAGCCAGTCGAGCGCGTGCAGTACGAGCGGCCAGGCCGCGTCGGGCCCGCCGTCCCGCCCGAAGACGTTGGAGACGCCGACCACGTGGTCGCTGCGGCCGGCGACCGCTCCGGCGACGACTCGCCCGTCGCCGGACCGTCCCACGATCACGAAGGTCTCCGGGTCGGCGAGCAGCCCGTCCCGGAACAGGTCCGCGTTCCCGGCGCCGCCGTCCCAGGCCAGTGCCCAGGCGCGCAGCATCTCCGGATCGCCCGCCACGTCCCACGCGAGATCCGTCGGCGCCGGCGGGCCGGCGGGCGCGACCGCGCCCGCCGGACGGTGAATCCACTGCGCCTCGAACAGCACCCGGAACCCGGCCTCCGTCAGATCGAGATCGGCGAAGCTGTCCTTGACCGAGGCACCGGGCGAGCCCGTGTCGATCCGTGCCACGAGCGCGTCCGGGCCGGCGCCCGGCTCCAGCGTCACCGCGTCGGGGTAGTAGAGCGGCGCCCGCCCCGCGGCGGCCCACGCCTCGCCCCCGAACTCACCCGCCACGCCGTGCGCCCGGCACATCGCCGCACACCACTCGGCGTTGTTACGGGCGGCGGCACGGACCAGGGACTGCCGAGAAGTCGTCACGGGTGCGGATCATGGCCGGGCCGGGCCCGGCTCGTCGAACGGTTTTCAGATCCGGTCACTTCTCGGTCACTTCTAGGGTGATCGCGAGAGTGTCCACCCGGTGATCGGCCTGGAGGCGGCATGTCCGTACACATGAAGTTGAGCGCGATAACCCTGGACTGCGCTGATCCGCTCGCGCTGGCGGCGTTCTACCAGGCGGCCACCGGCCTCGAACCGCACCCGAGGTCGAACGCCGAATTCGCCTCTCTGGGCGGTGGGGACGGACTCTCCATCGGCTTCCAGCGGGTCGACGACTACCGGGCTCCGAGCTGGCCCGGCCAGGACATACCCCAGCAACTGCACTGCTGCTTCAGGGTCGCGGACCTGGAGGAGGCCGAGGCCCGGCTGCTGGCACTGGGAGCGGGCAGACCGGAGCAGCAGCCGAACGAGAGCAGGTGGCGGGTGCTGACGGATCCGGCGGGGCATCCCTTCTGCATTGTCGGGGGGTGAGGGGGGCAGGGGGCGTGGGGCCAGGCGTGCTGCTACTCGGGCCGCGTGTCGGCGGCCCTCTCCGTA